>JBILPN010000591.1:0-2837 GCA_044373865.1 Luteolibacter sp.
CGACATGATGAAAAACGGAGAAATCCATTTCATCATCAACACCCCGGCCACGCACGAGTCCCGCGCGGACGAGATCTTGATTCGCTCGACTGCGATTGCGCAGAAAATTTCCCACGCCACCAACCTAGCCGCTGCCGAGGCCACCGTGAAGGCGATGCGCTCGCTGAAGGAAAAGGAATTCACGGTGAAGAGCATCCAGGAATATCACGCTTGAGGAGGTGGGTCCCCGCCGAGCTGGGGCTCAGCGTTCCCGGGGGGGCTGAGCCAAGTGCAAAGCGCAACATGGAGGGGCGGAATCAGTCCGCCCCGCCCATGGTGAGCCAATGAATGAAAGGCGGCTTGCCTCAGCTCATTGGCCCCTCATGAGCAGGGGTAATCGGATAACGCCACTTCCTTGATTGGAAGAGGGAGGCAAGTGCGCGAAGCCGTTCAAGATGCCCGCGACCTGCGGGAGGGCAGGACTCCTCAAACCCGTCTCAAGTTTGAGGATGTGGATGATCGGGATCTGTGAGAAGGGCAGGTCCATGCCGCTCGCAGGACTCGACCAGGCGCCATCCCCGGCAAAAGGCTCCAAGGCCACGAGATCCGCCAGCCGCCGATCCGGCACGTAGCCCGCCAAGTCCAGAACCAGCTCGACGACCCAAGGCTTGGTGTAAACGACACCGACCTCGCGGGCGGCGGCGTGGCCGCGCTGCACGGCGGTCAGCGACTGGCGATCGGCCAGGGTTTTACTCGGTTACGTTCATTCGAGTTGTTCCAACTCGTTCAAGGTGGTGGCTTGGCAACTTGGGATCAAGCCCGAAGCTGCGCTGGTTGACCAAAGATCAACCCTCCTTCCGAACCACGAAATCCATTTCATCATCAACACCCCGTCCACCCACGAGTCCCGCGCCGACGAGATTCTGATCCGGGAGTATCACGTTTGAATTCAATAGGTTGCGCCCCCAACTACTAATCTGCTCCTAGTTTTTCAAAATTTAGGAATTGGCCTTGATGTGGTAAAAATAATCTCCTAAGTTGCTCCTAGCTTTTCAAAACTTAGGAGCAGACTGTGAAATTTCCTCAAATTCCGCCTGATTGGCAACCGTTAGTGGATCAGGCGTTCAAAGACGGAAAGGCTCACGATTTTTTCCAGTTTGGCCAAGCAGAGAGCCTACGGACAGACCGCTATCCCCACTGGGATGACTTTCGTCACCGGACCGAAATCAAGGGGAATTTGACCGCAGATCAGCAGTGGGCGGCAATCCGGATGGGGCGGGCATTTCGTTCGCAACCGATTCCCTTGTGCGATTTACACGGCAAGCCCTTCACCTTTTTCCTCACCCAACGGGCATTCGAGATTCTCCATGAAATTGATTTGCACTGCGGTGGTGGCATCGGGGTAGCGGAAGACGGGATCGTGCAGAAGGACACCCGGGATCGCTATTACATCGACTCCATCACCGAGGAAGCCCTTACCTCCAGCCAGCTGGAAGGAGCGGTTGTCACCCGCTCGGAAGCACGCGATATGATTCGTCGGCAGCGTCCACCGGCGACCGAGCACGAACGGATGGTGATGAACAACTACCGGACGATGCGCTTGCTCGCGGAGTTGAAGAATGAAGAACTGACGCCTTCGTTGGTGCTACGGATTCACCGGGAAGTGACGGCTGGTACGCTTCAAAATCCCGAGGCTGAAGGGCAACTCCGCAAAGCGGATAGCAATGTCCGGATCGAGGATGAGGAAAGCGGGGAAGTTTTCCACACGCCACCTCCGGCGGGGCAGCTGACCGATCGAATCTCACAGCTTTGTGATTTCGCGAACGAACCGGGCATGAGTGGCTTCCTGCATCCGGTGATTCGGTCGATCCTGTTGCACTTCTGGATCGCCTATGATCATCCGTTTGTGGACGGAAACGGGCGCACCGCTCGCGCCTTGTTTTATTGGTCAATGCTCCGACATGGGTTCTGGTTGGCGGAGTTTTTCTCGATTTCCCATGAGATCCTCAAGGCTCCGAAACAATATTACCGGGCCTTTCTGCACACCGAGACGGACGGAAACGATCTGAACTACTTCATCCATCACCAGTTGGAAATCATCCGCGCCTCGATCCTGTCACTTCAGGAATACATCGGCCGCAAGCAGGCTGAGGTGGAAACGCTGAGGCGTCATTTGGGAGCGGACAGCGATTTCAACCATCGGCAGCTCGCATTGCTGAAAGACGCGTTGAAGCATCCGTTCTCTGCTTACACAGTCGTCAGCCACCAAACTTCGCACGCTGTTTCCAACCAGACGGCGAAGAACGATCTGGCTGCCCTTGAATCCAAAGGGCTTCTCATCCGCGGAAAAACCGGGAAGGCTTTTGTTTACAGGCCTGTTGCTGATCTCGCCGGAAAACTGGGTGGATAAAAGCCAGGGCGTTTCGGCATCTCGTTTATAAGAGACAGAAAAAATCAGTTTCTTGCTTGCACTGGGTTGCACTGCGATTGCGCAGAAAATTTACCTCGCCACCAACCTCGCCACCAACCTCGCCACCAACCTCGCTGCTGCCGAGGCCACCGTGAAGGCGATGCGCTCGCTGAAGGAAAAGGAATTCACGGTGAAGAGCATCCAGGAGTATCACGCTTGAGGAGGTGGGTCCTCGCCGAGCTGGGGCTCAGCGTTCCCGGGGGGGCGCTGCGCGAAGTGCTTCCGCCTGATGGTTGGCTAGCCGCTTTTGTCCGAAAAACGCGAGTGTGGTAAAATAATAAGAGACAGAAAATAAAATAATAAGAGACAGAAAAAATCAGTTTCTTGCTTGCACTGGGTTGCACTGCGATTGCGCAGAAAATTTACCTCGCCACCAACCTCGCTGCTG
>JBILPN010000592.1:0-2832 GCA_044373865.1 Luteolibacter sp.
CGACTCCCTCGATGGCGTCACCGATGATTGCGCCCGGCATGGTGTCATAAGAGCGATATACATCATAATGCCAGTTTGGGCTCGCGAAGGCGGTGTTAATGCAGGCGGTCTGGACGGTGGCAAAGCCGTGAGAGTTGTCGATTTTCATCAAATTGTAGTCAGTGAATGCAAAGCTCAGTCCATCAAATGTGATGTTCCGCACGCGGTTCGTGATCGGTTGGCCATTGAGTTGGAGGAGCGTTTGCGTGACGGGTGCAATAACCTGTGCAGCATTCATTTCCTCACCGGGGCGGGGAAAATAATAGACTGTCTGGTTGGTGCGGTCGAAGTAGAATTCCCCGGGTTCATCCAGCAACTCAAAGGCATTGTGAATGATCTGTTCGCTGTTCAGGGTGAGACCGGCAGACCAACCGATTTGTTGTGCGATCGCCCCGTAGGGTTGTTGGAGTTTGAAGATATACTTATCGCCCTCAGCGACAATTTCGCGCACTCCGACGAAATTTTTATTCCAAGTGGTTTGGTTCTCAATTTCGACATCGTTAACATTGCGTTTAATGTTAGGAAGGTCCGCAGAGTTGTATAGAATTCCGTCAGCGGCTTGGCCGCTTTGCCATGCCCAAGGAGCTTGGCCAGCGGTGACCGTGTAGTTTCCCCATCCGCCTTGGGCGCGGATTTTTTTTCCGCTATTTGCCATGACTGCGCGTTTCTTGTCCACGTAGAGTGCGCGGAGTTTTTCAGGACGATCCAGCGGGGCCTTCCAGATTCCGTTTTTGTGAGGGATCCATCCGGTGACTGGGATACCACCGGTCAAGACTGGAGTTTCACCATTGGCGGCGCGATAAATGACGCGGTGGGTGCCCCTTCCCGAGTCTTCCGGGTCGAAAACGATTGATGTACGGACTGGATAGGTTCCGCCACTGAGAGTTACGGCGATGTCCCCAGTCATGTGAGGAAGTGATTTGCGGACCGTTTTCCGCGCCTGATCCAAAGTTTGGAACGGCTTGTCGCGTGTTCCAGGGTTTGCATCTGAGCCAGACGGAGAAACGAAAAACTCACGGAACAAACTCACATTCGCCAGAAGGTTTAAGGGAACAAACGCCAGAGCGCTCATGGCGAGTAAAACACAGCGGGATGGGTTGAAAGTCATGGCATTCGGAATCGTTCGAGGAGGATGCTAGGATTTAGAATCGAAGCCTACAATGACATTGCTTGCATAAATGGCGTCAATTTGTGCAGCATCGTCCGTGACGAGTTACTTCAAATCATCATGAGCAGGCGCAAACGTATTCTGATTGTTCTAGGATTTCTCAATCCGAGTATTCTTGCCGGTTTTTCGCGTTATGCGCGTGAATCTGACTGGATTTTGAACGCGTTTTCCTTGTTTCACAACGCAGTTCCACCGAATTGGGATGCCGACGGATTGTTAACAACCAACGTCTTCCGATCGGATTTGGTCCGTTTCGTTCGCAAGACCTCCAAACAGATTCCGACAGTTTTGCATGGTTGCGATGATTTGCGGCTATCCGTTCCAAATGTAGAGTGCGACGAATACAGCATCGGGCGAATGGCGGCGGAGCATTTGTTAGCGCAGGATCACCGCTATTTTGCCTATTTCCGCTATTCAGACAAAATTCATGCCTTGCGGCGGCGAGATGGATTTCGTGACGCGCTGAGAGAGTGTGGTTACGACTGCATGGATCTCGAGAAAATTTCCGAACATGGCAACGGCGCCGGTGCGTGGTTTCGCAAGCAATTGGGAGCGTTGCCCAAGCCGCTTGGTCTCTTTGCCGAGGACGACCTCCTTGCCGCGCGGGTGATCGAAACCGCGACAGAAGCGGGGTGGCAAGTTCCGGCTGACCTTGCGGTGGTAGGCTGTGGAAATATTGATTTGGTGTGTGAGTTTGGTCCAATCCCGATTACCAGCATTGCGTGCCCTCAGGAAGAGCAGGCCTATCAGGCGGCAGCGATGCTGGATGCGCTGATTGCGGGGCGGGCGCTCACCAAGCAGAAAGTCGTATTTCCGCCTCTAGCGCTCATTGCGCGGCAGAGCACCAACTCCGTCGCTGCAAGTGTGGAGCTTGTGAAGCGAGCGCTCGCATGCATGGCGGACCGGTTGCACGATTCCAACTTAGATGCAGGAGCCGTTGCTGCAGACTGCGGAGTGTCCCTGCGTGTCCTCTATCGAGAGTTTGAAAAAGACCTTAGAAGCACGCCCATGGCTTGTTTGTTGAAAATGCGATTGCGTGAGGCGAAGGACCTATTGAGCGAGGGCAATTTGAAAATTGAGGACGTGGCTGAAGCTTGCGGATTTGGGAGTCTTCGGACTTTCCAGCGTGCCTTTCAGCGGATTGAAGGTCAGTCACCCCTGCGATGGAAACTTGCGCGACGTTAGATTGAGTCCAAGTCTTTCCAAAGCAGGGTGCTTCACACAAGAATGTTAGATTCTAAGCAAGCCGCGTTCGATGGCGAGAGTGACGGCGCGGGTGCGATCCGGGGCGCTGAGTTTTTCCAAGATATGCGCGACGTGGCTCTTCACAGTTGTTTCACCGACAGCGAGTTCGGCAGCGATTTGTTTGTTGGCTAGGCCACGCGCGATGAGATGCAGCACCTCAGTTTCCCGTGAGCTGAGAAGAGGTTGGTGATTGCGTTCCGCGAGCTTACGCGAGAGGTCAAGCGGCAGATACCGGTCACCTGCGGCGACGGCGCGGATCGCCTGGACGATCGCATTTTTTTCACAAGATTTTGGAATATAGCCCCATGCTCCGGCTTGTAGCGCGCGGTGCACGTCCTCCGCGGTATCATTGATTGATACGAAAATGATGCGCGCGTCAG
>JBILPN010000593.1:0-2831 GCA_044373865.1 Luteolibacter sp.
ATGAACATCCGACTCGTGACCCGGGATAGACATCGATGAAACCGTGCGGTTTATAAGACCGAAATCGCCTTGGAAAAAGATGAAAAACATCCTCGCCCTGCTCCTGATTTTCACGCCCGCCGCACATGCTGCGGAACCGCGCGCCGCGCCTACCCGCGATCACGTCCTGCTCATCACCATTGACGATCTCAACGACTGGGTCACCTGCCTCAGCGACGAAAAATCCGGCCGCGGCCACCCACAGGCATCGACACCCCACCTCGACCGGCTGGCCAAACGCGGCGTGCTTTTCACCAATGCCCATTGCCAGGCACCGATCTGCCGACCCTCACGCACCAGTTTTCTCAGTGGCTTGCGGCCCTCGACCACCGGTGTTTACGCCAACCAGCCCGCACATGATGCGAAAGGAGCGCTCAAGCCCGGCATCGATACCCCATGGCTGCCGAACCGTTTCCAGCAGGCTGGCTACCGGACCTATGCCGTAGGCAAATTGCTCCACGGAGGCCACCAAGGACTTGGCGAGGTGCTGGGTCCGCAAACAGGGCAGGGGCCTTACCCGAAGAAAAAAATGGGCGTGCCTCCCGAGGTCGCAAAGGACGGCGTCTGGGACTACGGCGCATGGCCGGAACAAGGGCAATTCACCGATTGGCAGATCGCCCGTTGGACCATTGAGCACATCGCAAAACCGGTCGCGGAAAATGATGCGCCCCGTTTCCTTTCGCTCGGTTTCTATCGCCCGCACGTCCCCTTGTTCGCCCCGAAAAAATGGTTCGATGCCGCCCCTAAGATCAATGAGATCCGACTGGCTCCCACCCGTTCCGACGATCTTGACGACCTTCCCGCGATCAGCCGCCGCATTTCCACCCGTGTCTCTTTCCCCGCGTCCATTCACTGGATCATGAAAGAGGAGTCCCGGATGCGCGAGCTGACCCAGGCCTATCTCGCATGCACCTCGGCGATGGATGACTGCCTTGGCCAGGTGATCGCGGCCTTGGATCAAAGTGGAATGTCCAACAACACATGGATCGTTGTGTTCTCCGACCACGGCTGGCACTTGGGGGAAAAGCAACACGTCACCAAGCAAACGCTCTGGGAGCGCTCCACCCACGTGCCCCTGATCATCGTTCCGCCGCAACGCATCACGAACACCCCGCGCGGCGCGCGCTGTGAGCGACCGGTTGATTTGCTCGATGTTTATCCCACCCTGTTAGCCGCCACCGGGAGTCCCGCCCAGGCGAGCGACACGCATCTCGACGGCCTGAGCCTGATGCCCTGGATTGAGAATCCGCGAGCACCCCGCGAGCGCCCAGCCCTCACCACGCTCTACTCCGGAAACCATAGCCTCCGCGACGAACGTTACCGCTACATCCGCTACGCCGATGGCTCGGAGGAACTTTACGATCATGAGCTTGATCCTCACGAGTTCGACAACCTCATCGCACAAGCCGGAGAACGGCCCGAACTGCGCGCGGCGGTCGAACGCCTTTCATCTTGGATCCCGAAAACCCAAGCCGGCAAGCCCGACCTCTTGCTGCCGAAAGATGGCAAGTAAAACATGATCTTCCAAGTTGATAAGTCTTATTATGAAGCGAACACTGACCTCCATTCTCATCACGCTGTGTGCCACCGCCGCACCCGTGTTTTCCCAACAAAAGCCCAATATCCTCATCCTCTACGCCGATGACTTGGGCTACGGCGACCTCGGCGCGAACAACCCCGCTTCGAAGATCCCCACACCCCAACTCGACAAACTCGCCGCCACGGGCATGAATTTCATTGATGGTCATTCATCCTCGGGCATTTGCACCCCCTCGCGCTACGCCCTCCTAACAGGCCGCCACCACTGGCGCGACTTCCACGGAATCGTCAATGCCTTCGGCCGCCCGGTATTCAAACAAGGCCAGCTCACCATGCCGCAGATGCTGCGGGAAAAAGGCTACGCCACCGCTTGCATCGGCAAGTGGCATCTTGGCTGGAACTGGGATGCCATCCGCAAGCCCGGCACGCCCAAGCAGTCAATCCAGCCTGCGGATTTCGATTGGTCAAAGCCAGTGCCCGGCGGCCCTCTGGACCGTGGATTCGATCACTACTTCGGCGACACCGTGATCAATTTCCCGCCTTACGCTTGGATCAAGAACGATAAACTCGTTGAGCCTCCCGATACCCTGATGGATACATCGAAGTGGAAACCCATCAAGGAGGGTAACTGGGAATGCCGACCCGGGCCGATGGTCACCGGCTGGGATCCCTATCAAAATATCCCGGAGACCACCAAGCGTGGTGTCGAATACATCCGCTCCCACCAGGATTCCGGAAAACCGTTTTTCCTCTACTTCGCCTATCCCTCGCCCCACGCACCTATCATTCCAAACGATGAATTCGACGGCAAATCCAAGGCCGGCCCTTACGGCGACTTTGTTTTCGAGACTGATCACTCGATCGGCCAGCTTCTCGCGGCCATCGAGGAAAGCGGCCAGACTGATAATACCATTGTCATCTTCACTGCGGACAACGGCCCGGAACACTACGCCTACGCTCGCGATGAAAAATACGATCATTGGTCGTCCGCCCCGTTCCGCGGCGTGAAGCGGGACATCTACGAAGGTGGGCACCATGTCCCGTTCATCATCCGCTGGCCCGGCGTGACCAAGCCGGGCGGCGTGTCTGACGCATTGATCTCGCAGGTCGATCTCATGGCCACCTTGGCCGCGATGGTCGGCTACGATCTTCCTCGTAATGCGTCCGAGGACTCGCACGATTTCCTCCCGTATCTCCGCGGAAAGACTGAGGCGGCACCGCGCACGTCGATGGTCCATAATACGAAAGCCGGC
>JBILPN010000069.1:0-9933 GCA_044373865.1 Luteolibacter sp.
ATGGCCGCCACTGGTGACCGGGTGCCCACGGTCTATGTCGAGGACGACCGCGTGGTGAATCATGATCCGGCGGATCCCATTCAAGTTAGGTATCAGAAAAAAATTGGGGATTGGCCGACTGGGCGTGAGAATCCGGATTTGTTGAAATTCGGAGCCGATGACCAGCACAGCGACACGATCACCCATGGGGTTAGCCGGATTGGTTTCATGACAGGTGGCAAGGCGGCCTTGTGGAAGGACGACGAGTTGGGCGATCACTTCACAGAGAAGGCCTTGGAGTTCATCGCGCAGGAAAAAGAAAAGCCCTTCTTCCTGTTCTTCGCGCTGCATGAGCCGCATGTTCCACGGGTTCCGGCGGCACGCTTCGTTGGGAAAACTTCGCTTGGTGCGCGGGGGGATGTGATTGCGCAACTGGATGCGCATGTTGGTGCGGTGATGCGGCAGTTAAAGCAGTTGGATCTGTTGGAGAAAACCATCGTCATGGTGACCAGTGACAATGGTCCGGTGCTCTTCGACGGTTATGAAGATGGGGCGGCGGAGAAAAATGCTGCTCACAAGCCAGCCGGCCCGCACAGCGGTGGCAAGTATTCCAAGCTGGAAGCTGGCACGCGCGTGCCATTGATCATTTCGTGGCCTGGCACCATCGCGCCTGGCGTCTCGGCGGCTGCCAATTCCCAGGTTGATTTCCTCGCCTCGTTTGCAAGCCTGCTAGGCCAGCCACTGCCCGAGGGAGATGGGCGGGATGCGAGTGCTGTTCTGCTAGGAAAATCCGTGGTGGGTCGGGAGGTGATTGTGCAGGAAGGCATCGCGGGGCTTGCCCTGCGCGTGGGTGATTGGAAATTCATTCCGGCGCACAAAGGAGCCGACAAAATCAAAGAGATGCGGTCCGGAAATGCACCCCAAGCCCAGCTCTATCACCTAACGGAAGATCCGGCGGAGACACGCAATCTTGCCAAAGAGCATCCAGAAAAGGTGAAAGAACTTGCCGCAAGGCTCAAGGACATCGTTGGCCAAGTGGAGCTTGGGAAAAAACCTTGAGTCAGGGCAGTGCGAGCTGAAGGGGTTGTTGATTCCGTGCTGGGTTTGGCGTGATGGGAAAAGTCATCGCTGCGGAATTTCAAGCACAGCGCGAGACGGTCATGCAGTCCTCGGCGCAGCGGTGGCAGGCGGCTGCGCAGCGATGGAAAGGCTCTCCCCAGTGCGCAGCGCATTCGTCGCCGCAGGTTTGGCAGACCTTGGCTCCGATTGCGCAGAGGTCCTTGGCAAACTCAGATTCCCGGGCCATCTCCCGGGCAGTAAGGGTGCAGATGTCTGCGCATGTTTTCAGAAGTTGCAGACAGTGGATCATTTTGCCGACACTTTCTTCTGCAGGGCCTTGGGTGGCGCAGGACTCGCAGGCGGAAATGCAAGTGTAGCACGAGTTGATGCATTCAAGATATTTCATGGAAGCGATGGATTGATGACTTGGGCGCTGCGGGCTTTGCCGTCCATTCGGGCGTGGGTGATTCTGCATCAAGCCCGGTGCAGCTTGCACCGGCGGCTTGACGAACGCGGTTTGAAATCGCCTGAAAATCCAGTGACTTTCCGCGAGGTGGGAAACGAAGTAAGCTTGCATGAGAGTGATTCCCGCAGGTGCTGTGCCGAATCCAGAAACCTAGCTGGCGCGTAAAGATTCACATTTGAATCGGCAAGTCGGGTTGTGGCGTATTGTCTCGTGTGCCATGAATTTTTTCACCGACGTGCTGAGCTATCCTTTCCGGGGTGGCGGGAAATACATTTTAGGAATTGGAACTGCATTGTTCGCCATTTCCCAAGTTGCCTCGCTTGCACCGCTGATTGGCGGAGTCGCCAACCTGTTGTTGTTTGGTTATTTTTGCGCCACGTATTTCAAGATCATTGAAAGCACGGCGGTGAATGACCGGGAGGCTCCGGATTTTCCTGAAATTTCCAGCATGATGGATGATATTGTTTGGCCAGTGCTGCAGATTCTAGCCGCTTTGACCTTATCATTCGGGCCATTCGTTGCGTATGTCACCTATGCTGGAGAGGACCTCAAGGAGCTGATCACTTATCTCCTGTTGGGATTTGGCGTGTTCTACGCCCCCATGGCGATTTTGGCGATGGTGGTGCTGGGGTCGGCGTGGGCTTTGAGTCCACACATCGTTTTGCCGGCGATCTATCGGGCGGGTGGACTCTATCTGGCTGCCATCGGCTTGTTGATCGGGCTCTACATGAGCGAATCGCTGATTTCGGTTCTGCTAGACGATTGGCTGATCCTCAAGTTCCTCATCCTATCCGTTGTCGGCATGTATTGCATGATGGCGAACGGCCGCGTGCTGGGCCTGATCTTTCGCCAGCGGCGTGAAGAGCTGAACTGGATTTGAGGAAAATTCAACCTAACATGAAGCGGCGGCCGTGCCCATTTGGGCGGCCGCGGCCTCATTGTTGATCGAGCGGAAATCTCACATGTCGAGCAGGAGGCGCGTGGGCGACTCCAGACAATCCTTGATGCGGATCAAGAAGGTCACCGCCTCCTTGCCATCCACAAGGCGGTGGTCATAGCTCATTGCGAGATACATCATCGGGCGGATGACGACTTGGCCATTGAGCGCGACGGGGCGCTGTTGGATGGTGTGCATGCCGAGGATGCCGCTTTGTGGCGGGTTGATGATCGGAGTGCTGAGCAGTGAGCCGTAAGTTCCGCCATTGGAGATGGTGAAAACGCCGCCGGTGAGGTCTTCGAGGGTGATTTTCCCGTCCTTCGCCTTCTTCGCGTAGTCGAGAATTTCCTGTTCGATTTGAGCGAAAGATTTTTGGTCCACATCGCGCAGGACAGGGACGACAAGGCCTTTTTCCGTGCCGATGGCGACGCCGATGTCGTAGAAGTGGTTTTGAATGACATCGTTGCCGTCGATGCGGCCATTGATTGAAGGAACATCCTTGAGCGCCTGCGCCACGGCTTTGACGAAGAACGACATGAAGCCAAGCTTCACACCGTGTTTTTTCATGAATTGGTCCTGCACCTGTTTGCGGAGGTCCATGACGGAAGTCATGTCCACCTCGTTGAAAGTCGTGAGGATCGCCGCGGTGTGTTGGGCATTCACGAGATGAGTTGCGATTTTGCGGCGCAGCATCGACATCTTCTTGCGAGTGGTGCGTCCATCGCTGACGGCATCGCTTGCGGCGCGCTCGGCGGCGACGGGAGCTGCCGAGAAATTGGGTTTCATCACTGCGGCCGTGGTGGGCTTGGGTGCAGCGGGCGCTGCGGGCGGGGGAGTTGGCGCGGCGGTGGCTTGTGTTGCGGCGTTTGGGACTGCGGCGGGTGCCGTTGCTGGGGAAGCGTGACTTGAGTCGATGGTGGCGATGATCGAGCCGATGGAGACTTCCTCACCTTCCGGGGTGATAATTTTGAGGCGACCCGAGGCCGGGGCTTCCAGTTCATTTGAGACCTTGTCGGTTTCCAGAGTGACGAGAATTTCGCCTCGCGTGACCAAAGCCCCCTCGCTTTTGTGCCATTTTGCGACATTGGCGGAGGTGATCGATTCGCCAGCGGCGGGGACCTTCAGCTCGATGATTCCGCCGGGAGCGGCGGCAGGTTCTGGCTGGGTGGCAGCGGCGCTTGCGGCAGGAGCTGCTTCTGCGGGTGCAAGGGTGGCGCTTCCTGAAATGCGTGCGATCACGGTGCCGATGGTGACCTCTTCGCCCTCGCCGACGAGGATTTCGAGGGTTCCGTCGGCAGCCGCTTCCAATTCATTGGAGACCTTGTCGGTTTCAAGTGTGACGAGGATATCCCCCTTGGCGACGGCATCGCCATTATTTTTGTGCCAGCGTGCGACGTTGGCAGAGGTGATGGATTCGCCGGCGGCGGGAACTTTGACGTCGAGTGACATGGGTAAAACGGAATGAGATTAGGGAAGAGGTTTCGGATCAGACGGTGAAGGCCTTTGCGAGGATTTCCTTCTGTTCGCGGTAGTGGACCGCCTTGGAGCCGGTGGCCGGGCTGGAAGCAGTTCCCCGGCCAGCGTAGCGGATTTTGCTGCCCACGGTGGCCTCGAGGCGAGGAGAAATGTAGGACCACGCGCCCATGTTCAGCGGTTCCTCTTGGCACCAGACGAATTGGTTCGCCTTGGAGTATTGGCTGATGATCGCCTGCACCATTTCCTCGTGGAACGGATACAATTGCTCGATGCGGATGATCGCGGTGTTCTCGATGCCATGTTCGAGACGGTGTGCGACGAGGTCGTAGTAGATTTTTCCGCTGCAGAACACGATGCGGTTGACCTTGTTCGGTTGTGCGAAGGACTTCGTGTCTGGCAGGACTTCTTGAAAGCAAGTGCCTTCCAGGAAATCTGACTCCTGAGAAACCGCCTCGGCGCGTCCGAGCAGGCTCTTCGGCGTCATGAGAATGAGCGGTTTGCGGAAGCTGCGGTGCTTTTGGCGGCGGAGAGCGTGGAAGTATTGGGCCGGCGTGGTGAAATTCCCCACAATGAGGTTTTTCTCGGCGCAGAGTTGCAAGAAGCGTTCGAGCCGTGCGCTGGAGTGCTCGGGCCCCATGCCTTCATAGCCGTGTGGCAAGAGCATGACCAAGTCGCTGGGCGTCTGCCACTTGGATTCCGCAGAGGAGATGAATTGGTCGATGATGACTTGTGCGCCGTTTGAGAAATCCCCGAATTGTGCCTCCCAGAGCGTGAGCATGCTGGGGTAGGAAAGCGAGTAGCCGTAGTCGAAGCCAAGCACGGCGAATTCCGAGAGGAACGAGTTGTGAACACAGAATTTCGCCTGCTGCGGGCTGAGGTGTTCGAGAGGAATGTAGCGCTCGCGGTTTTCGTAATCGTAGAAAACCGCGTGGCGGTGGGAGAACGTGCCGCGGCGGCAATCTTGGCCGGAGAGGCGGACAGGGGTGCCCTCAAGCAGGAGCGAGCCGAAGGCGAGGGATTCCGCGAGCGCCCAGTCGATCGGGCCGCCATTGGCGAGCGCCTCGACGCGGCGCGGGATGAAGCGTTTTTCGAGTGTCGGGTTCAGGTTGAACTCCTTTGGCACGGTCGTCAGCGTTTTGCCGATGCTTTGCAGGCTTTCCTTGGACACGCCGGTCGGGACGGGGGCGTGCGAGTAGGGTTCTTGAACGACTCCGGTGGAGCCGCTGAAGGCGGTGCGGTCGCCGGCCTCCTGGAGCTCCAGCATTTTTTGGTAGCCTTGCTCGAGTTTGTCCCAAATTTCTTGGTCGAGTGCGTCGGCAGCGGCCTTGGAGATGATGCCCTGTTCTTGGAGTTGTTGGCGGTAAATTTTCCCGAAGGTGGGAAGGCTGGCGATTTTTTTTGCGACCGTTGGTTGGGTGAACGCGGCTTGGTCTGCCTCGTTGTGGCCTTGGCGGCGGTAGCAATACATGTCGATGACGATGTCGCGGCCGAATTTTTGGCGGAATTCCAAGGCGAACAGCGCGGCCCAGTAGAGTTCCATCGGTTCCTCGCCATTCACGTGGAGGATGGGAGCTTCGATCATTTTCGCAACATCCGTCGCGTAGGCAGACGAGCGGGCGTCGGCGGGAACGGTGGTGAAGCCGATCTGATTGTTGATGATCAGGTGGATGGTGCCACCGGTGCGGTAGCCGGGAAGTTGAGAGAGATTGAGCACCTCTGCGACCGAGCCTTGGCCGGCGAAGGCCGCGTCGCCATGGAGCAAAATCGGCAAGACTTGGGCGCGGTCAATTTCTGAGCCACCTTCGCTGAGCACGCGTTGGCGTGCGCGAGTTTTGCCCTCGACGATTGAGTTGACGGCTTCGAGGTGGCTTGGGTTTGCGGCGAGGCTGACGCGGACCCGGCCGTCGGCCAGTTCGCGGATGCTTTCGTAGCCGAGGTGATATTTCACATCGCCATCGCCAGCGACGAGACCTGGCTCGTAGGTTGGGGTGAATTCGTAGAGGACCGTGGTGAGGGATTTTCGGACGAAATTGGCGAGCACGCTCATGCGGCCGCGGTGGGACATGCCCATTTCGATTTCGCGGACGCCGTGGGAGGGGCAGCCTTCGAGGATGGCGTTGAGGATGATCATCACCCCTTCACCGCCTTCGTTCGAGAAGCGTTTTTCGCCGAGGAAGCGCTTGCCGAGGAAATTTTCAAAAGCCTCGGACTCCAGCACCCAGCGGAGTGAGTTGAGTTTTTTCTGTGGGGAATCGTCCGAGCGGACGGCATGCAGCTCGATCCGTTCACGCACCCAATGGCGGATGGTCGTGTTGTGGATGTGCATGAACTCGAAGCCAATTTTCCCGGCGTAGGTTGCTTGGAGAGCCGCCACCATGTCGCGCAGCTTCATCTTGTCGCCATGGCGGAAAAACGAGTTGGACACCTCGCGATCTAGGTCCGCGTCGGAAAGGCCGAATTGGTCGAGGCTCAGGCGCGGGTTGAGCTCTGGGCGGTCCTCAAGCGGGTTGATGTGCGCTTGGGTGTGGCCGAGCGTCCGGTAATTGTAGATCAGGCTGGTCACCCGGCTGAAAAATGCCATGTCCGCCTCGGAAGCGGCTGCGGTGGTGCTGGGGGCTGCTGCGGCAACTTCCTCTTTTTGTTTCAGTTGTGCGCAGCCAAGTTCAAAACCCTCGAAAAATGCAGCCCAGCTCGGCTCCACGGATTGCGGGTTTTCGCACCATTGTGCATATTTGGCTTCCATTAGATCTGCGTTGTGTCGCGCTGAAACCGAAGAGTTCATGTGAAATGGGTAATTTTTGAGGAGCGCCTGCGAATTTCCCGCTTGGCCCGCCACGCACACGGCTTCATTAGTGGGCGCATCCCGCAACGTCAACCGTACAAGCGCGGAATTTCCACCATCCACTCACTGCCGCCCGGCATTATGATCGAAGTCAATCAACTCACCAAACGATACGCGCGCCACGAGGCGGTCCGCGGCATTTCATTTTCCGTGAAACGAGGGGAGATTGTCGGCTTTCTCGGTCCGAATGGCGCGGGGAAAACGACCACGCTGCGGATGCTGACGGGCTACCTTCCGCCCACCTCTGGGACGGCGACGATTGCGGATTACGACATTTTCCATCAATCGATCGAGGCGCGTCGGAAAATCGGCTACATGCCGGAGAATGTGCCGCTTTATGAAGACATGCGGGTGCGGGAATACCTGCGGTTCCGCGCGCAGCTCAAGGGCTTGTCTGGCGGTGACACGCGCCGGCGTGTGGGGGAAGTCATTGACACCTGTGGACTTGGGAATGTCCGGCGGAAGATGATTCGCACGCTTTCCAAGGGGTTTCGGCAGCGGGTTGGCTTGGCGGATGCACTGGTGCACGATCCGGAATTGTTGATTCTTGACGAGCCGACCAACGGCTTGGATCCCAACCAAATCCGGCAGATTCGCGAACTCATTCGCCAGCTCGGGCGATCGCACACGGTTTTGATTTCCACGCACATTCTTTCTGAGGTCGAAATGACCTGCAACCGCGTGATCATCATCGACGGCGGGAAAATCAAAGCGGCGGACACCCCGGCCAACCTGATCGGGCAAATGCGTGCGGCTGGGCGGATCCAAGTGGAAATCCAAGGGGACGCCGAGGTCATTGGTGGGGCGCTGCTGCGCATGGAGCACGTCAAGAAGGTCAGCCCCGAGCCGCTTGAGGATGGCTGGACTCGCTACACGGTCTGGGTGGATTCCGGGACGGATTCGCGTGAGCGCATCGCCCAGCTGACCTCGCAGTTTGGTTGGTCGCTGCGCTCCTTGTTCCGCCACACGGCGACCTTGGAAGACGTGTTTGTGGAGCTCACCCGGAAGGATTGAGCGGCTGGCGCGAGTGGAATAAGCGGCGCTGGCCAGGCTGAGTGTGTTCAGTCCCAAGCCAAGCCGCCTGCGGGTTTGCGGCAGGCTTGGGGGGGGCGGGCAACAAAAAAGCCCGGTGTTTCCACCGAGCCTTGGATCCAGCAACTGGACGATTTGAAAATTGTGAAAAGTCGATCGAACTCAGACCAAGCCGGCCTTCTTCAGCGTCACAAATGCGCCATTCTTGTTGATCGTCTTGAGTGCGCGGCAGCTAAGCTTGATGCGGACAAATTTGCCGAGTTCAGGAACCCAGATGCGCTTGTTTTGGAGATTCGGGGAGACGGACCGTTTCACCACTTTGGTGACGTGACGGCCGATACCACCCTTTTTCTTGGCCAAACCAGAACGGTGAATTTTTCCGCCAGAGCGGACGCGGGTTCCTCGGATGCTGCAGATGCGTGCCATAATAAAATTTTGTCGGGGTTGCGGGACGCGGAGAATGGCCGGGGAAACCACCTCGTCAAGACGAATCCTGACAATTCCGGCTTAAAATTCACAGGCGGTCTTTGCGGAGCTTCTGCAGCCAGCGCTCGATGTCCCGGAAAACTCGCTCTTTTTCCTCGTCATACATCAGCAGATGGTAGGCGGCCGGGTAATGGTGGTAGGTTTTTGAAACGGGATCTGGAATCCGCGCGAGGAAGCCACGGAGGTCGGAATCGTTGTTGAAATAGTCTTTTCCGCCGTGGAGGACGAGGACTGGCGCTTGGTAGGTGGTCGCGCAGTGGTTCATGTTGCCGATGTGCTGCGCCAAGGTGCCGATGAGCCGGAGCGTGTGTGCCTCGACGTGGTAGGCATTGGTTTTGACCTGGTCCGCATGGGTCGAGCTTTGGGTCATTTGGACATTTTGTGCGCCAGACAGGGTTTCCAAAGAAATCCGGGCGAGCGGCAAGGTGGTGGCGGCGAGCTGGATCAGCCCGGGCGTCCAAGCGGGAATGTCATCCCGGAAGCGGACGATGGGCGAGGACAGGATGAGCCCATCGCAAGGCGGGCTGTCCGCCGGGGCCTCGCTCCATGCATGCGAGGCGATGAGCGCGCCCATGCTTTCCCCGAACCAGACGACTTTGGCGTCGGGATGCCGCTCTTGAACGAGTTGGGTGAAGGCGAAGAGGTCGCGATACCACTCGCGCGGGTCGCCGATGTCGCCGCGGCGCGCATGGATGGGATCGCTGCCTTGGCCGCGGACCTCGTAGGCGTATAGGGCGCTGCGAGGTTGGCGTTTGAGGAGGTGTTTGCCGAGGTTGGTGTAGTCGATGGACGCGCCGCAGAACCCGTGAATTCCGATGATCACGATGTCGGGCTCGGTTTTGGGGGAGAGCCATTTGCGGTAGCCGAAAGAGTCAGTCGGCGGGTTCGAGGGGATTTGGCGGTGGCTGATGAGCGTCTGGCGTGGGGCGCAGGCGCTGAAAAAAACCAGCATGATCCAAGCGAGGAGGCTGGTGATTTGAAGTCCTCGGAAGCGTTTCACACGGGAATCTTGCATTTTTAGCGCAAACAGCAATGCCTGAAGCGAAACGGTGCACCCGGGCGGATTTTTGCAAAAGCGGTCGGGCCTGTGGGGGCTTACTCTGACGGCGGCTGGAATGAAGGGGCAGGCGTGGGGATTTTCATCGGGGGGCATGAGGTTTTTGGTGAATCGGTCGGTTGTGCCAAAAGTTCAGCGCATTGTTTTTTGCGGAAATTCCAAGGGAGCCGGCGAGCAGCGCCCACGCAGCACCCAGCAGCAGGATTTCCAGAATCACCCACTCGCGCGCCAGTCGCAACCGCGCGCAGAGCGTGGCGGTGAGCGCCGAGAGCGCCAGCAAGTCGCCTAGGATCAATGGGTAGTAAGTCACTCTGACCAAGTCGCGCAGCCACAGCGGGTAGCCGCCCGAGTGGAGCCAGAAATCCGCCGTTTCCCTCAACAGCGCGAATCCAAGGCAGGTCGCGCCGGAAATCAGCGTCAAGATGCCGCCCAGCAAGAGGGTGATTTCCACGGCCAGCCGCGAGTTGCTCTCAGAGTAAGGAGTCGGGCCAGCCATGCGAGTGCCATGAAATGTGCCAAACGCGCAGCAAGTGGCAAGCCGCGAAACAAGGCGGCCGCCTGGTGCCTTGAATGGTGCGGGTGGCAACGGTGTCCAACTT
>JBILPN010000595.1:0-2828 GCA_044373865.1 Luteolibacter sp.
TCACCCGGCAGGAGGAGGAGGCCGGCCTTTTGGATGACACTTCGCGGATTGGATTCCGTCTGAACTGGGAGCGCGCACTCGCTGAAAAAGGCCTTGGCTTCAAAGGCCATCGTCTCGTTGAAACGGAAGCCCTCGCTCCCTCTGCATTTGCCGCGCCGAAGAAGAAAATCCACCGCCACAAGACCGCTCTCGTTCGCCGTGAAATATCCAAACCCGTCAAGACCCTGCTGGAACTCGGGCAGCTCCGGCGCGGCGAGTCCTTTTTCGACTATGGCTGCGGCCACGGTGGCGACGTTCTCGCGATTGAAAAACTGGGACACCCTTCCAACGGATGGGATCCGGTCCATGCGCCGGACGAGCCGAAACAATCCGCCGACGTGGTCAACCTCGGCTTCGTCCTCAATGTCATCGAAGATCCAGCGGAGCGCGTGGAGGCCGTGCTCGACGCCTGGCATCACACCCGCCGCGCTCTGCTTGTCTCCACCCTGATCGCCGGGCAGGAAGCCTACGATGACGTCCTCACATTCGGCGATGGCGTGATCACCCGCCGCGATACATTCCAGAAATACTTCGAACCTGCGGAGATCCAAGCCCTACTCGAAGATACCTTGCACACCGAAGCGGTGCCGGTCGGCCTCGGCATCTATCTAGTCTTTCGCGACACCGCGGAACTCCACGATTTTCTCGCCTCCCGTGCCCGCCGTTTCATCGACTGGGAATCGCTCTCACGCCGACTCGGAATCCTCAAAGCACTCCGGGCGAAACGCGATCCCTACGACACCCACCGCAAACTACTCGATGACTTTTGGGAGTCTGTTCTCGTGTTAGGACGCATCCCGCGCGACGAGGAGTTCGACCGCCTCGCCGAAGTCCGCCAAGCCTGCGGCTCCTTGCCCCGGGCGCTCCAGCTCTTCATCGATCGCTTCGGCGAGCCGACCTTTGTCGCCGCCCGCCAGCGCCGGAAAGAGGATTTGCTCGTCTTCATCGCCGCGGCGCAACTCCGGCGCAAGATCCCGTTCAACCAGCTTTCCCTCCGCCTCCAGCGCGACCTCCGCGCGTTCTTTGGCAGCTACGCCAACGCCGAGGAAAAAGCCCGCGAACTCATGTTCGCTGCCGGCGATGAGGACGAACTGGAAATCGCCGCCGCCCAACTCGATTTCGGCTTCCTCGATCCACGGGAAGGCCACTTCACCGTCCACCGCAGTCTGCTCGACGAACTCCCGGTCATCCTCCGCGTCTATGTCGAGTGCGCGGCCCGCCTTTACGGAGATCCCCGCGAGGCCGATCTCATCAAAATCCATCTGCATTCACGCAAACTCACCTTCCACTACTACCGCGACTTCGAGAAAGCTCCGCTTCCTGAGCTGCTCACCCGCATCAAGATCGACCTCAAGCGGCTCTTCGTCACCGTCATCGACCACGCCAACGGTCGTGAGCATCAGCTTCTGTTTTTCAAAGAACGCTTCCTCCCCAAAGACCACCCGGACCGCTCGAAGATGGACCGCTTCAGCGCCAAGCTGAGGAAACTCGGCCTGCGCGAGGAAACCATCGGCTACGGGCCGTCGAAGGAAAAATGGGAGGGGTTTCTGAAATTGGAGCGCGGGATTCATCCCGCTTGGTAGGGCGGATCTGGCCCAGTCCGCCCACTTCATATTCTACCGCCGGAGGCTTTTCTTTCTCTTTTTCTTTCACACCCCAAAATTCCCATCCTTCAGAATTTCCATTGCCGCGTTCTCTTTTTGGGTTACAATTTTCAGCGATGATCAAAAGCTTCGCCGACTCAATCACTGAGAAGATTTTTCTCGGCGAAGACCTGACGAAGAAGGAAGCCAGGCAATTGGGTGCCATCCGCATCGATAAAGCCCAGGAACGTCTCGTGATCCTCAATCATTCCTCCGAAAAAGATCTCCTAACCCTTTATTCGCTTCATTACCACAAACTCCACGGCACCGAGAGATATTCCATCGACGCCAATGCCCGCGTCTCGAAATGGCGCATCACTTTCGCGTGGGCCAATCAAGAGCTCACCGATGTTTCCCTCGTTAAAATCGAAGACACGCACTGATCCCATGAAACTCCGCACCAACCCCGCCGCCGGCCTCATCCACGATGAACTGGAATCACGCTCCATTCCCGCCGCCAAGGCGGCCCGGGACATGGCGATCCCGCGCAGCCGCCTCAGCGACATTTCCGCCGGGAGAAAAGGCGTGTCCGCCGATACCGCTCTTCGATTCGAGCGCTACCTCGGCATTTCCGCAGCGCTTTTGATCCGTCTCCAGGCGGAGTATGATCTCAGCAAAGCCGTCGCCGAAAAAGGTCCCCAGATCCAAAAGGAGATCCACCCCGCGCCAAAATTCGCGATGGTCTGATCGCTCGGCTCGTGGAGGAGATCGGAGATCGTGGATAGCGGATGGAAGATCAAAGCCCCCCAAGGAGGAGCGGCGGCTCGCTCCGAGCCATCCCTGGTAGGGCGCGATCCGGCCCGGTCCGCCCACTTTACCTTCTTCCGCCGGAGGCTACGAGAGGGGATGAACCACAAAGAACACAGAGAGCACAAAGGATTCAAAGCCAGGTCCCCCTCTCTGCGTTCCCTGCGATCTCTGCGGTTAAAAAATCGATTCAAAATCAAAAATCAACAAAACAACCGAAAGCTTGTAAGTCGTTTAGACAGACACGAACGTGCCATGCCTGGTAGGGCGTGATCCGGCCCGGTCCGCCCAGACTCCCCGCGAGGGCGATAAAGCCAATGATTGGGATCTTGATCTTCCCCAAGCTCACCGCAAGCTCGGCCTCCGCGAGGAAACCATCGGTTACGGACCGACGAAGGA
>JBILPN010000594.1:0-2828 GCA_044373865.1 Luteolibacter sp.
CAACACGCTCAAAGCGCTTTTGATGGCCTTGCTAGAGCCGGCCAGCTTGTTGGAGGCCGAACAAGCGGGCGACTACACCACCCGTCTTGCGTTGATGGAGGAAGTGAAGAGCTTGCCATGGGGTGCGGTGTGGGATAGGTATTGCGAAACCTGCGGTGTGCCCGCTGGAAT
Organism: Luteolibacter sp.; assembly: GCA_044373865.1. Taxonomy (GTDB): domain Bacteria; phylum Verrucomicrobiota; class Verrucomicrobiia; order Verrucomicrobiales; family Akkermansiaceae; genus Luteolibacter. The sequence goes on from JBILPN010000594.1 coordinate 172, forward strand.
TGCTTGGCTTGACGAGGTCAAACGCTATGAAGCATCCGTATTGAGCAAAAGACTTTGATTTCTACGCTCTTGAAAAATCCCATTCTACAACTCACTGGCATCCGGAAATCCTTCGGCGCAGTCCGTGCGCTCAAGGGGGTTTCCTTTGAATTGATTCCGGGCGAAGTTCATGCCTTGTTAGGTGAAAACGGTGCGGGTAAATCCACACTCATCAAGGTAATTACCGGAGCCCACCAACCGGACGGCGGCACACTCGTGGTGGGCGGCGAGGAGGTCTCTCAGCTCACTCCTTCTTCCGCGCGGGAGCTGGGGATCGCCTGTATCTATCAACAGCCGGCGCTTTTTCCCGATCTGACCGTTGCGGAGAACATCGGTCTTCGGCTGAAGAAATCCGGCTGCTTCAGCCGTGTTCGCTGGGCCGCTCGCCGCGCGGCGGCCGTGGAGTTGCTAGAGCGTATTGGTGCGGAAATCTCGCCGGATGCGGAAGTCCGCGAACTTTCCATGCCGGAACAACAGTTGGTGGAAATCGCCTGCGCACTCGGTTCTGGCGCGCGGATCGTGATCATGGACGAGCCCACTGCGTCGCTGACTCAGAAGGAACAGCATTTGCTTTTCAAAGTGGTCCGGGATTTGTGCGAAAGCGGGGTGGGGGTGGTGTATATTTCTCATCGCTTGGAAGAAATTTTCGCTCTTGCGGATCGTGTCACCGTTCTGCGCGACGGTGAGAGCGTGGGCACCAACAGGGTCGATACGCTCACGGAGGATCAAATGATCAAGCTGATGGTTGGCCGCGAAGTCTCCTCGATCTATCCGCCCGCCGAGGGCGAGCCGGGCGAGGTGGTTGTCCGTCTGCTGAATCTCGGTTGTGCGGTGAGCGGCGTTCAGGGCGTCACGCTTGACGTCAGAGCCGGCGAAATCGTCGGCATGGCTGGCCTCGTCGGGGCGGGTCGGACCGAGCTCGCCCGCATCCTGTTTGGCATCACGCCGGCGGATTCCGGTGAAATTATTTTGAATGGGGAGTTGGTGAAGATCGCCAGTCCGCGAGATGCGATTTCACGTGGCATCGCCTATGTGCCTGAGGATCGTCGCCGCCACGGGGTGATTTTGGAAATGCCGATTTCCCATAACATCACGATGGCGATTCACCCGTCGTTTTTCCCGAAAACCTGGTTACGCTTTGAAGCGGAGAGTGAGATGGCACGTGATTTCATCCGCGACCTCGGCATCAAGGCCTACGGTCCGGACGCGCCGGGCGGCAGCTTGAGTGGCGGCAATCAGCAGAAGGTCAGTGTTGCGCGTTGGCTCGCGACCCGGCCGAAATTGCTCATTCTCGACGAGCCGACCCAAGGCGTGGATGTCGGGGCGAAAAGCGAAATTCACCGCATCATCCGCTCTCTTGCGAAGGAAGGTCTCGCCGTGCTAATGATCTCAAGCGACCTTCCCGAGGTGCTCGGCATGAGTGACCGGGTGGCGATCATGCGGGGTGGCAGGCTGGTTGAACTCATCGGCAAGGAAAATGCGGACGCGCAGACGGTCATGGCTGCGGCGTTGGGAACCCAAGTGAAGGAATCGGCCTAAATGAACAAATATTTCCGCGAACTCACGGTGGCGGCGGCGCTCGTCCTGCTTTTACTTTCGCTGGCGCTCTTCGCGCCGCACTTTTTCCAAGCGCAGCCGATGGTCTCGCGCTTCACCTCACAAATGCCCGCATTGGTGGCGGCTATAGGCGTGGCACTGGTGATTCTAACACGCCAGATTGATATCTCAATCGGTGCCCAATTCAGCATGTGTGCCGTCATCGCGGGCGTCACCGCCGCTTCCGGCCTGCCACTCGGTATGGCGATTCTCGCGGCGCTTGGCGCCGGGGCCTTGATGGGCGCGCTCAACGGTGTGCTGGTGGCCTACCTTGGTCTTCCCAGCATCGTCGTCACGCTCGCCACCATGGTCACTTGGCAGGAGGCGCTGCGGCTCTGGCAGCAGGGGCGCTTGCTCAGCCTGCCTGATGGGATCCAGTGGTTCGGCCTCAGCCAGAGCGCGGGGCAGGCCTTGGTGATTTCCGCCGCGCTGATTCTGCTGATCGCCGCCGCTTGGGGCATGAAAAATCTAGCGGCCGGACGTTTTATCTACGCTACCGGTTCGGATGCCGAGGCCGCGCGCCTAGCGGGCATCAACCCGAAAAAAACCACCTTCAGCGTGTTCGTCGCCATGGGCTTGCTCGCTGGTTTGGCCGCGGTTCTCAACCTTGTCCAGTCCCCTCAGGTCCAGCCGAACGTCGGCGACGGCCTTGAGCTCAAGGCCATTGCCGCAGCGGTCGTCGGTGGCGTGGCGATCAGCGGCGGACGCGGCACGCTCATCGGTGTGCTGCTCGGCATGATGCTGCTCGCCAACGTCAACCCGGCATTGACCCACTTCCACCAGCCACCGTATTGGGAAAAGGCCATCCAAGGTCTCGTCATCCTCCTCGCCGTAGTCGCCGACGGCCTTCGTACCCGGAAAAATCTTGTCTAACTTCGCCATGTCCACCACACGGTCGTTCTCTATCAAATCCCTCTTCGCCCGCCATGAAATGGTGCTGGTGCTGGTGATCCTTTTCGAGGTGATCCTGTTCAACGCGCTCGGGCGGCGCTTTCTCACGGGTGGAAACATATCTAACGTGT
>JBILPN010000070.1:0-9918 GCA_044373865.1 Luteolibacter sp.
GACGGAGAAAGTGCCGCCGAAGCCGCAGCATTGTTCGGCTTGGCCGAAGGGGGTGACCACGGCGTTCTCGATGGAGCTGAGCAGTTCCAGCGTTGCCTCGCCGCTGTTTGTGCCGCGGCTGTGGCAAGAGCGGTGGAAGGCGATGCGCGTGGTTTTCTCAAATTTTCCCGGCCATTTCTTGACGCCGAGGCCATTGGAGATGAAGTCCATGACCTCCCAGGTGCGGCGTGCGAGCGAGTCGATGCCGGCTTCCGGGTTTTCCTCGAACTGGAGGAGATTGCCGTGGAAATTCATGGCGGCGCAGGAGCCGGATGGGACGATGACTGGCAGTTCGCCGGCGAAAACTTCGGCACAGTGGCGAGCGACCTTGCGTGAGGCAATCCAGTCGCCCGAGTTGAAGGCGGGTTGGCCACAGCAAGTCTGGTTGTCGGGAAACTCCACCGACACGCCTAGATGCTCAAGGACTTCGACAGTTGCGCGCGCGACATCGTCATAGAAAGCATCGCATAGGCAGGTGCCCATGAGGAGCACGCGCTTGTCGGTGGGGCGCTGGGTGGTGGTGGCCATGGTAGATTTGGAGGAAAAGGACGGCGAGTGAGTGGTGCTGAGAAGCTAATGAATGAGCGGTGAAGAACAATCTGGAATTGCGAGAATGGTGAGAAATCCCGCTGCAATGAGCACCTTGCGCATGCAGAAGCGGCAATCGTCCAAGCTGCGTCAGTCCGTTACGTTGCGAAGCCGACGGTTCATTCCCTTAAACGTGAAATTGTTACGACGTGGCAACTGGAAATGGCCGGTTTTCTGCGGGGGGGGTGCGAAATAAACCCTACGGCTGATGCTGCACTGGCTTAGGTGGGCTTGCCAGGATTGATGGCGAGCGATGGCAGGTGGATGCGGACGAGCGCCTCGATTTGAAAATCGTCGCAGGTCGGATCCGGGCTTTGGATGGCATGCAGGATTTGGTGCCAGCCGTGAGATGCCGGATCGGTGGTCGGTGGCGTAAGTCGCTCGACGGCAGCGGACAATGCACCGCCGCGGGCAAGGGCCAGAGCCTGCGCAAGTTGGCTGGTGGGTGGCTCGGTCACAAACCGCACCGCTTGGCGGAGATCGAGCGGGCGGACAGGTTTGAGCAGGAAATCCACCACCCCGAGGCGGATGGCGCGGAGGGCGGAGGCGGCGTCCAGGGCGGCGCTGCAGAGGATGATCGGCACGGGATTTCCCAAGCTGCGGAGGGTTTCGATGACGCCGATGCCGTCGAGCTCGGGCATGCGCAGGTCAAGGATCACCACGTCGAAGAAGTCCTCCATCAGCCGCGCGATGGCGTCGTGGCCGTTGGCTGCGGACTCGGCGGCGCAGGAGAAATCCGTGAGTGCGTAGGCAAATCCAAGCCGCAGGGTGAGTTCATCATCCACCACGAGGATTCGCAATTTGGCGGTGGGCTTAGGCGAGTGGGACATCGAGGTAAAATTCGGTGAGATTTTCCGTTCGTTCGCGGAGGCCGATTCTGCCCTCGTGGGCGCGCATGATTTCCCGTGAAATGAAAAGCCCGAGCCCGACGCCCTCCGCTTTTTGGCCGGGAGCGCGGTAGAAGCGCTCGAAGATCCGGCTTTGGCAATTTTCCGGCACGCCCGGACCTTCATCGATGACGGAGATTCGGACGTGGTTTGGGTCTGGCTCCGAGAGTCGGATCCGGATGGTGCCGCCGTGCGGACTGTGTTTGATGGCGTTGGTGACGAGGTTGTTGAGGACCTCGTCCAGCCGGATGGGGTCGGCAAGAATCGCGGGGAGCGGGTCGCTGCTGCATTCGATGACGATGCTGAGTTCGCGATCTGCGGCGGCGCTGGCGTAGAGGTGAGCGGTGCGCGAGACGCTCTCCATGGGAGAGACGGAGATGCGCGAGAGGTGGGTGGCTCCGCTTTCCGCGCGTGAGAGGTCCAGCAGGGTGTTGAGCGTGGCCAGCAGGCGCTCGCAATCCTCGTTCGCCGAGGAAACCATAATTTTTTGAATTTCATCGAGTTGTGCTGATTTTTCCTCCAGCAAAAGATGCAGCACCATGCGGATCCCGGTGAGTGGGGTTTTGATTTCGTGGCTGACGGTTGAGAGCAGATTCGTCTTCATGTCGTCGAGCCAGCGGATGCGGCTGACGTTGTAGAGGAGGATGGCCCAGCCGGAATGAGAGCTGTCCTTGGCGTCGAAGCGGAAAATCCGTGGCAGGTAGTGGTATTCCTCCTCATCGATGCGGAAGAGCACGGCCTCGCGTGGGTCGTCGGGCAGGAAATGGGTTTGGGATTTCCGGCAATCGTCGAGAATGTTTTGGATTTTGAGCGGCAGGCGTCCGCTGACGCCAAGTTTTTCGGTGAGGACTTCGGCGGCGGGATTGATTTGCAGGATGCCGGTGTCCTCACTGAGGACGAAGACGGGTGAGGGGATGGACTCGAGGATCGCGCGGTTGACCATATTGGCGCGCATGAGGTGCTCGTCATTGAGGCCGCGGCGGGTTTTAAGCTCTGAGGCCATGTCGTTGAAGGCCTTGACGACTTTCGAAAACTCGCTGTCGTGAATGGGTTCCGGCAGCAAAAGCTCGAAATTCCCGCGCCGGATTTCTTCGATCGAGCGGTGGAGTGATGAGATGGGATCGACCAAATGGCGGACCAATTGGAAATAAATCAGCGCGGCGATGGTGGTTCCGAGGATGACGAGCGTTGCAATGAAAAGCGTGTTTTTTGGCGATTCGCTGTGGAGGAGATTCGCCCCGGAGAACAATCGTTCCTCGGCAAGCGAGCTGATGTTTTCAGCGAGATCGGTGAGGCGCTGGCTTTGACCGCTGAGGAATTGCAAGAGTTGTGCGCGCTCGCTGCGAGTGCTGTTGTGAGAGTTAAACAGCACCTCGTAGCCCTCAAGATAGCTTTGCAGCGCTTGATCGAGGCGAGAGACCACGGTGGCGAGCGCTTGGTCCGGCCCCGCCTCATTGCGGATTGCTTTCAAGTTTTCCGTGAGTTTTGGCTGGAGCCCGTCGAACAAAGTCCGGTCCGCAGCCTGTTCTGGCGGGTCATTGGCGAGGCTAGGCAAATAATGCGTATTCAGTGTGGTTGCGACGCTGCGGAGCGTTTGAGCGGACTGGACGGCGTGGTAGTTCGTCCGCAGGCGCGAGTCGAAGCGGTTGACGGAATCTCGCATGAGAAGAAGTGCGGCGGTGCCGACGCTCCAGAGCAAGAGGATGATCGTGAGGAGGCCGTAAAGCAGGCGGGTGCGGAGCATGGTGGGAAATTTTAGTCGATGCCGAAGCGTTTGCGCTTGCGGTAGAGAGTCGCCTTATCGATTCCGAGGACCGATGCCGCGTCGTGGAGTGAGGGAGCCCAGTCGAGGACTTTCGTGAGGTGAGCTTGCTCGATTTCGTCCAAGCTGTGTTCGCCGCCGATGCCAAGGTTTCCGGGTTCTGCGGGATTCCCGGGGGCTGGGTGAGGAGCTGGGCGCGGCAGATCCTCCGCCTCCACGGATGATCCGCGGGCGAGGATGGTGGCGCGTTCGATCGCGTTCCGGAGTTCTCGCAGATTTCCCGGCCATGGGTGGCGCATCAGTGCGCTGCGGCCGCTGGCGCTGTAGCCGTCGAGTTTGCGGCCGAGCTGACTGGCGAAAAACTCGAGGTAGTCCTTGGCAAAGCGGGCCAAATCCGCCGGTCGTTCGCGCAGTGGCGGCACGGTCACGCTGATGACGTTGAGCCGGTAGTAGAGATCTTCGCGGAAAATTCCTTGGTGGATGCTGGTTTTCAGGTCCCGGTTGGTGGCGGCGATGACGCGCACGTTCGCCTCGCGCACCTTGTTTTCCCCGAGGCGCTCGTATTCGCGTTCTTGCAGGAGGCGTAGCAGCTTTGGCTGGATTTCCATGGGCAGCTCGCCGATTTCGTCGAGGAAAAGCGTGCCGCCGTCCGCCGCGTGGATTTTCCCCCAAGTGTCCTTGATGGCACCGGTGAAGGAGCCCTTCATGTGCCCGAACAAGACGCTTTCGAGCAGCTCTTTCGACAGGCTTGGGCAGCTGACTGTTACGAAAGGCTTGTCGCGGAGGTGGCTGCGATCGTGGATTTCCCGGGCGATGACGCTTTTGCCAGTCCCGCTTTCGCCAAGGATCAGGATGGAAGCGGAGGTGGCGGCGGCGCGGAAAAGAATGTCAAATTCCTCGCGCGTTTTTTCGTCTTCCGAGGAAAAGCGGAGCGGGGGAGATGCGTGGCGGACCTCGGACTTCAGCTCCTGGACGGTCTCCCTGAGTTGGCTGACCTCGCCTTGGGTTTTGAGGGCTTTTTGTGCTTTGATCAGGATTGCGCGGAGTTGATCCGGCGTGAAAGGTTTCTCCAAATAGTCGAAAGCACCGAGTTGCGTGGCGCGCACGGCGGTGGAAATCGAGGCATGCGCGGTGAAAATCGTCACCAGTTGCTGGGGCTTCATCGCCAAGATTTTCTGGAGGATTGCGAGACCGTCCTCGTCGCCCAGGCGGAGATCCAGAAACACCAGATCGAAATTTTCCTCCTTGATCCGGCGGAGTGCCAAGTTGCCGTCCTCCGCGGTTTCCACGTAATGCCCCTCAGCTTCCAGCGCGAGCGAGCTTGTTAGGCGGATCGACTTTTCGTCGTCAACGATGAGGATATCCATGCTGGTTTTTTACAAGATGCGTCTGCACTCTCTATCATTCATCGTGCCGTCATCGAGTAAATATGCAATTTGCTGATGATAAGTGACTTATCTGATTATTTAGGCCGCTTTGGGCGTGTGGGATCGTGCACAAACGCGATCACGGTCGTGCCATCGTGCAAAATGCAAGTTGAGGCGGCAGGGTGAAACTGCGTTAGCCTTCAAAAAACCTTTGAAACGAGCGGTTTGCGAGAATTTCCACGCGAAACGGAGCCGCGTGCAAAATACCGCTGCGGCGCATGATTTCCGCGCTGGTTGCGAGATTTAAATCCCCGGGAAATGCGCGAGGATTTTCGCAGTTGCAGCCTCGGCGGTGAGGCCGTGGAGTTCGCGGAGGATTTCTGGTTTGCCGTGTTCCACGAAACGGTCTGGCCAGCCGATGCGCTCGATGGGCGTGTGGATTCCAGCGTCGTGGAGATTCTCGATGACCGCCGCGCCGAAGCCGTTCAAGAGCACGTGATCCTCAAAGGTGCAGACGACTTTGCACTTTTTTCCGTAAGTTTGCAGAACATCCGCATCCAAGGGCTTGATGAAGCGCGGGTTGATGAGCGCCACGGAAAGCCCGCGAGCTTCGAGTTGTGCCTTGGTTCGCTCGGCCATTTCAAAGAGCGCACCGAGGCCGATGAGCGCGACGTCGGTGCCGTCGGCGACGACTTCCGCTTTGCCGATTTCCAGCACTTGCGGCACGGCTTTCAGCGGGGTTCCCTTGATGACGCCGCGCGGGTAGCGGATCGCGGACGGGCCGGCATCGTAGCGTGACATCGTGAAAAGCATGTCCACGAATTCATCCTCATCCTTCGCCTGCATGTGGATGATTCCAGGGATGTGGCGGAGGTAGCCGATGTCGAAAAGCCCGTGGTGCGTGGGTCCGTCATCGCCGGAAAGGCCGCCGCGGTCCATGCAAAGGCGGACCGGCAAGCCTTGCAGCGCCATGTCATGAATGATCATGTCGTAGGCGCGCTGCATGAACGTCGAGTAAATCGCGAGAAAGGGGCGGAAGCCTTCGGTGGCGAGCCCGCAGGCGAAGAGCGCCGCGTGTTCCTCGGCGATTCCGACGTCGAAGTAGCGGTCGGGGATTTCCTTTTTGAAAATTTCCAATTTCGTGCCGCCGGGCATAGCGGCAGTGATCGCGACGATTTTCGGGTCCGCCTTCGCAAAGTCAGTGATGGCGCGGCCGAAGATGTCCGAGCAAGTCGGCGTGGCGGTTGCATCGGTCGAGCCGTCTTCGATTTTGTAGGTGCCGAGGCCGTGGAATTTCCCCGGGTTGTCGAGGGCCGGTTGGTAGCCGCGGCCTTTTTCCGTGATGATGTGGAGGACGACGGGCTCGTTGAGAGTTTTCAGGTGCTCGAACGTGCGGATGAGCAGCCCGATGTCGTGGCCATCGATCGGGCCGAAGTAGCGCATGCCGAATTTCTCAAACAGCACATTTTCGAAGAGCAGGTTCTTCGCGCCTTCCTCGACTCGGTGAGCGAGAGTGCGGACTGCCTTGCCAGCGACTTTTTCGACAAAATCCGCGGCTTGGCGGCGGACGGTGGCGTAGGTCGAGTGAGTTTGGAGCGCGTTGAAATAGCGGGCGATCGCGCCGACGTTCTTGTCGATGGACCACTCGTTGTCATTGAGGACCACGATGAATTTCTTCGTGGTTTCAGCGATGTTGTTGAGAGCTTCCAGAGTGGGTCCGCAGGTGAAGGCAGCGTCTCCGGCGACGGCGACGACGTGGTTCTTGCCGCCAGCGAGGTCGCGTGCGGCAGCCATGCCAAGGGCGGCGGAAAGAGCGGTTCCCGCATGCCCGGCTCCGTAGCTATCGTGCTCAGACTCAGAGCGTAGCAGGAAACCATTGAGGCCTTGGTAAGTGCGGATCGTATGAATTTGGTCCGCGCGCCCCGTCAGCATTTTGTGGACGTAACCTTGGTGTGAGACGTCAAAGACAAATTTATCCTGCGGCGTGTTGAAGACCCGGTGGAGCGCGAGGCTGAGCTCCACGACGCCGAGGTTTGGGCCGAGGTGCCCACCGGTTTTCGAGAGCGAGTCAATCAAGGTTTGGCGGATCTCAGCAGCGAGTGCGCCGAGCTCGTGGTCCGCGACATTTTTGACATCCTGCGGGGAGCGAATCTGAGAGAGAAGCGGCCCGAGCGTGGGGGGCTTAGAAGAGGCGGATGTCATCGTTGTCGTCGTCGGGATCGTCCTGAGTGCCAAGTGACACGGGGGAAACGGCAGTATCGTCTTTTTTTCCGCCCGCATCCAGCCCAATTTCGGCTTGATTGCGAAGCGTGATGAGCTGGATCCGTTCTTTGGCGGATTGCAGCATCGCCTCGCAGCGGTTCAGGTAAGCCGTGCCTTTTTCGTAGTGTGCGACGAGTTCTTCCAAGGGGAGGTTTTCGTGTTCCATCGCCTCGACGATGGATTCCAAGCCTTCCAAAGCCTGCTCAAAGCTGGGTTGAGCGGAGGCGTCGGTTTCTTCTGAGGTGAGTTTGCGGCGTGCCATGAGCTTCAGTCTTCCGCTTGGTTCGCGCTGATCATGCGGTCGCTGTAATAGATCAAGTCCATGGTGTAAAGCGGGCGGCGGTAGGGGTAGCGTTTTACGATGTCCTGGATTTTAGGGTCCCGGTCGTAGAGCGAAACACCATTCGGGTAATTGGTGAAAAAGGTCCGTCCGTCGAGGATGAGGAAGGTAAAGTCCTTGTATTGATTCGCCACTTCCGAGATCGGGCCGGAGCCGTGGGAGAGCGGGGAAATCAGGATGCCGGCGACGGGAGTTTGTAAATCCGTGGCAGCCTCCTCGATGGCGACGAAGCCCTCGCGGGTGGGCGGTAGCCAGACGCTCATCCGGTCGGCATACCAGGCGACGGCCCAAGGTTGGTCGGAGAAAATCACTTGGTTTTCCGTGGTCCATCCTTTGATTCCGCCTTCTTTGCTGTTGAAGGCAGGGGCAAAGTAGGGTGGCCAGTGAGGCACGCCCGTGTTCCGATATTGCATGCCGATTTTCACTCGGTTCGGCAGCGAAAGGATCAGCGGCAGGGCACAAATGCCGATGACCGCGAAGAAATGCACGTTGCGCAGCACGGGGGTGGCCGCCACGAACTCGAGGCGAGTCCAGAGGATCGACAGAAATGCCAAGCCGTAGGCCATCATGATGGGGGCGAAGAGCAGGTGCATCTGGTTCGGGTCCAGCGGGTCCTTGGAAATGCCGAAAAACGCGAGGCCGAGCGCGGCGGTGACCCACATCAGCAAAATCGCCCATCGGAAGGTCGCGATCGAAGCACGCTTGAAGGGGTGGAGCAGGGAGATGAAGAACAGAGGAGCTACGATGATGCCGCCGAGGAAGGGGATGATGTCGGTGGCTTGGAGCAGCGTGGTGCGCAGGATTTTCGAGATGAGTCCTTCAAGCACAAGGGGTTGCGATTGCAGGTTGGAGGTCCGCATCACCGAGGTTTCCGAGCCATTGCCGAGGCCGTTGTAGAGAGTGAGGAAGGCCGTTCCGAAGGCAGAGTCTGTGATGCTGTAGTTCCGGAGCATCGGGCCGATGGCCGCGATGAGCAGCAGGGCGAGCACCGAGATTCCGACGATTCCGCGTGGGCGGAAGGCGATGGCGGCGAAAATGATGTATCCCAGCGCGATCCAGACCGTCATCCAGTGAGTGAGCGCCAAGAGCGTGAAAAAGACCCCGGCGATGATGGCGGGAGTCATGGCGATGCGGCCTTCAGCGGCGGCTTCGATGGCGCGGTAAACGAAGTAAAGTGCGCAGGAAAATAACAGCAGCATCAGCATTTGCGGGAGTCCGCTGAGCGAGTAATTCCAAAATGTTTCGCAGAACAGCATGAGAATCGCGCACACCGAGGCGATTTTCGCGTCAAAAATTCGAGAGATGAGTAGATAATTCACCCCGATTGCCATCAGGAAAAACAGGGTTGAAACCACCACGATCACGCGGTCGAGAGGGAACACCATTTCGCCTTCGCTCATTTGCCAAGCTTCCGGATCATCTGCGCCGATGAGTTTGAGAACTGCGGCATTGAGGAGCGGATTGAGCGGCGAGTGGTAAGTGTCTTGGAAGCCGCGGAGAGAAACCGAGGTTTCCTGGGCTTTTTGCGCCTGATAATACGCGACTGGGCGGATCATCTTGGTGGTGAAGCCATTGCCGCGGGCGATTTCCCGGGCGATTTGTGCTTGGTCCATCGCTTGCGGTGAGTTCAGGCCGCGGAAGAGGACGAAGAGATTTCCCAGGGTGAGGATGAGCAGGACGAGGAAGAACAGACTGCGGCGGATGATGATGCCGGTGTCGATTTGCGTGGAAGTGGTGCTCATTGAGGAGATTCTGGGGCTGGATAGGGAGAGAGAATTTAGAGTCCGAGATCTTTCAATTTTCGTTGGAGAGTTCTGCGGCTGACCCCAAGCAGTTCGGCCGCGCGTGTTCGATTTCCTTCGGCAAGGGACAGAGCGGCGCGGATTGCATTGGTTTCGAGCGCATGCAAGTTGAAATCTGGCTGAGCATCAAGGGAGTTTTTGGCTGCGAGGGGTGAATTGCTGATCTTGAGGGGGGCTGCGTGCAAGAATTGCGGGAGGTGGCGTGCCTCGATGACCGGGTCATTGCTCATCACCACGCCGTGTTCGATGGCGGTTCGCAGCTCCCTGACGTTGCCCGGCCAGTCGTAGCTGAGCATCAATTGCATGGCTGGATCGCTCAGCGGTTTCAAGGGGCGCTCGTTTTCCTTGGCGAATTCCTGTAAAAAGCTGTTGGCGAGTAAAATGATGTCCTCGCGCCGCTCGCGCAGGGGCGGCATGAGGACTTTCACCACGTTGAGGCGGAAATACAGATCTTCTCGGAAAGTCCCTTGGCTCACGAGCTCCTTGAGATTTTTGTTGGTGGCGGCGATGACTCGGACATCGACCTTGATCGGTCCGTTCGAGCCGACGCGTTCCAAGGTGCGCTCCGACAGAACGCGGAGCAATTTCACTTGGGTGGCGGCGTCGATTTCGCCGATTTCATCGAGGAATATCGTTCCGCCGTCCGCTTGTTCGAAGCGGCCGATCCTGCGTTGCGCGGCACCGGTGAAGGCTCCTTTTTCATGTCCAAACAATTCGCTTTCAAGAAGTTGCGGAGAAAGTGCAGCGCAGTGGACGATGACCATTTTGGCGGCGGGGCGGCCGGACAAGTGGTGCAAGGTGTGGGCGACGACCTCCTTGCCAGTTCCGGATTCCCCTTCGATCAAGACCGTGGCGCGCGTGGGGGCGACTT
>JBILPN010000596.1:0-2826 GCA_044373865.1 Luteolibacter sp.
CTGGGGAAGACGGCTTTCGGGCGGGGGAAACTGCCGATGTGCAGGCGGTATTGGCAATTTTCATTCCCCTCGTAGGCCGCCTCGTGGATGAGGATCCGGTAGTCCCCGTCTTCAGGCGCGATGATCGAGGCGAAGCTGTCGTTGCGGAGGAGCGCGGTGTCATCGATGGACGCCAGTTCAAATTTCCTCGGGTCAAGAATCGCGAGATACGCGTCGAACATCGTGCGCCCGAGCCGCATCGCCTCGACCTCGATGGAAAGCCGCTGGCCCTTCTTCAGGTGGCACACATAATAGTCGTCGTCTTCGGATTTCGAGATGCCTTCCACGCTTGAGTTCAGTTCGACACGCTGGGCTTGGTCGAAGCTATCGTTAGGCTCAATTTCCGAGACATTTGGAAATTGGCCGACCCAGAACGAGCGGAGTTCTGAGAGGCCGCCCGGGCTGCGGAGGCGGATCGAGTGCTCGCCGAGAGCGGCATCCGGGGCGATGGTGAACTTCGCCACCACGTGTTGCGGGTTGCGGATTTCAAGGTTGGAGAGTGAGATTCCCGCTTGATAGTGAATGGCCTCCGCGATGTCCGCGAGGCGCTCACCATGGAAATTTACCACCACCTCCGTTCCGCGCTGGCCGCCGCGAGGGTTGATCAGGTGGAGCACGGGCGAGAACGCCGCGAGGGGAGCCAGCGATCCAAGCAGGGCAAGCAGGATGGTGAAAATGGCGCGCATTTTCCGCTTAAGCTTTCTTGGCCAGCAACGCGTCAAGCACCTCACCGCCGTCCACGATCTCGATGGGCCGGTTGCCGGGCGACATCAATTCCGAGTCGGAATTGATGCCAATTTGATGATAGATCGTGGTTGCTAGGTCTGCCACACCGACGCCGTCCGTGTCCACTTCCCCACCGAGAGAGTCGGAGGATCCGTGCACGTAGCCCTGCTTCATGCCGCCGCCCGCGAGCATGGTGGAGAAGACGCGTGGCCAGTGGTCGCGCCCGCCAGTGGGATTGATTTTCGGCGTGCGGCCGAACTCCGAAGTCACCATCACGAGCGTGGAGTCCAGCATTCCTCGGCGGTCGAGATCGCGGATGAGAGCGGCGATGGCCTTGTCGGTGGGTGGGAGTTCGCGTTGGATTCCCGCCTTCAGGTTGTCGTGGTGGTCCCATCCGCCGGCGGTGAGTGAGACGAAGCGGACGCCGCTCTCGATGAGTCTGCGGGCGAGCAGCATGCGTTGGCCGGGAGCGCTGCGGCCGTATTCGTCCTTGAGTGCGTCAGGCTCGGATTTCAGGTCAAAAGCCTCGCGGGCTTTTTGCGAGGAAATGAGTTTGTAGGCGTGTTGATAGAACGCGTCCATCGAGTTGATCGCGTCGGATTCCTCGAGCGAGCGGAAGTGGTGGTCCACCGTCTCCAGGAGGGATCGGCGGCGTGCGAAGCGGGCCTCATCGACATTTTTCGGGAGATTGAGATCGCGGACTTGGAAGTCCTTGAGGACTGGGTCAGAGCCGAGTGCAAAGGGTCCGAAGGCGGAGGACAGGTAGCCGGAGTTCGCGTATTCGTTCGGGACGGAGGGGACGCAGACGTAGGGCGGGAGGTCATTGCGCGGGCCGAGTTCGTGAGAGATGACCGAGCCGATCGAAGGGTATTCGAGGGCAGGGGAAGGTCGGTAGCCAGTGAACATGTTGTGAGTGCCGCGTTCGTGGGCGGCCTCGCCGTGAGACATCGAGCGGATCAGCGTCATTTTATCGGCCATTTTCGCCGTTTCCTTCATCAATTCGCTGAATTGAATGCCGGGGATTTTCGTGTCGATTGCGCCGAAGGGTCCGCGGTATTCGGCGGGAGCGAAGGGCTTGGGGTCGAAGGATTCCTGGTGTGCGATGCCGCCGGGGAGGAAGATGTGGATGACGCCCTGGGCCACGGGTTCGTGAGTGCCGTAGGTTTTCGTAGCGGCGGCGGCGCGAGTGCTGAGGAACTGCGGTAGCGAGAGACCGATGCCGCCGAGCAGGCCGACGTAGAAAAACTCGCGGCGTGACGAGTAGCGTTCCAAGGGATTGCCGGGGCAGCGTGGTTTCATGGGTCGAATCTAGCCAATGGGTTGAATCGGCAACTTACCGATACGCAGTGGTGACAAAATTATTTCAAAATAGCAAATCCATGTTTCTTCGTGATTGGCGTGGGGCGAATGGCGGGGTAGCGTCGCGGGCGATGGATGCGCCGCGTTTGGAAGAGTTGAGAGTGGGAAGCCTTTTGGGTTCCGGGGGGAGTGGGCGTGTTTTTGCGGCAGACACCCTTGCGGGGGAGGCGCGGGTGGTGAAAGTGTTGCACGATTCCGCGGCGGATCGTGGCTTGGTGGCGAAGGTCATGGGGGATTTGGAGGCGGGTGGGTCCTGGCCGTCCGGGCTGATGCCGGTTTTAGCGGCGGATTTCGCGTCGGCGGAAGCCTTGTGGGTCAGTCCGCGGCGGATGAGAGAGCAGCCGGATGGGACCCGGGTTCCAGATAATTTGCAGATGCGCTTGGGTGAGCACCCGGGCGAGCACTCGTGGCAAATGGTCAAGGGCTTGGCGCGTGCCTTGGCCGAGCTGCATGGGCGGCGTGTGGCGCACGGGAATCTCAAGCCGGGCAACGTGTTTTTTGGCGATGATGGCGAGTTGCTTCTGAGTGATTGGGCGCTGGGGAATATGCCGGGTGTGAGGCAGTTTGTGTTTACGGATGCCGTTCTTTATCAAGCGCCTGAGCAATTGCGTGAGCCGGCAGGGTATTTGCATGGGGCGGGCGCGCGGTGGGATGTTTTCGCCTTCGGGGTCTTGGCGTTTCGTGTGTTGACCGGGGAGTTTC
>JBILPN010000597.1:0-2819 GCA_044373865.1 Luteolibacter sp.
ATCGCCAATTTCGTCGAGGAACAAGGTTCCCTTCGACGCCTGCTCGAAGCGTCCGGCGCGGGAGGATGTGGCTCCGGTAAAGGAACCTTTCTCGTGGCCAAAAAGCTCTGATTCAAGGAGTTCCCGCGGCAGTGCGGGACAGCTCACGGTGATGAATTCCTCGTGCTTGCGCGGGCTGATGCGGTGGATTTCCCGCGCAAAGTGAGTTTTTCCGGTGCCGCTTTCGCCGGTGAGGAGGATGGTGCTGTCGAGCTTCGCGGCTTTGCTGAGATGGTTGAGAAGGCGCGTGAGGTGGGGGCTGGCGCTGCGGATTTCCGGGTGATTGGCGGGGCGTGCGATGGCTGGGGTGGCCATGGCGCTTGGTTTGGCGCGGTCGATTTTCGCTTGGCGGAGCGTGTCGAAGAGTCTTTTCAGTTCGAACGGTTTTGTGAGATAATCACTCGCCCCGGCGCGGAGGGCTTGGACTGCGGTTTCCGCGTCGTTCAGGCCGGTGAGCATGATCACTGGCAGGTTTGGATGCGTTTCCCGAATCCGCAGGAGGGTTTGGATTCCATTCATGCCCGGCATGCCATGGTCCATGATCACTCCCTCAATGCTGGGGCTGAGACGCGCGAGGGCCTCTTGGCCAGAACTTGCCGTTTGCGGCCGCCAGCCGTGGTCTTGAGCGGCGAAGACCAGCAAGCGCTGAATCGTCTCGTCGTCGTCAACAATGAGTAAATTTGCGGATTGAGGTGGATTTTCTAACATTTTTAACAATGGAGAGTCCGTTTGCCGGGAAGTCATGGCAACCGACAGGAGATAAAGCGGAAAAAGAGTCGGATTGCAAAGCCGATTTGAAATCCGCGCAGCCGTGGAGCTTGCCAGACTGCGGGGACTTCGGGAGCGGATGAGGAATTTCCTCGGGGTTTAGCCGGGAAGCAGGTTTTTCACGGCATCGCGCTCTTCGATCAATTCGCCGATGCTTGCGTCGATTTTGGCTTGGCTGAAAGCACTGACAGGCACGCCTTGGACGACCTCCCATTCGCCATTGGCGAGGGTGCGGATCGGCATGGAGGCCATTAAGCCTTTTTCAATTCCATACGAGCCATCCGAACAAACTGCGACCGAGTGCCAATCGCCAGCAGCGGTTGGGTTGATGAGGCTGCGCACGGTGTCCATGGCGGCATTTGCGGCGGAAGCGGCGGAAGATGCGCCGCGAGCTTTGATGATGGCGGCACCGCGTTGTTGGACGGTGGAGATGAACTCTCCCTCAAGCCATGCGGTGTCGGTGATGACTTCGGTGACAGGGCGGCCATCGATCTTCGCGTTGGTGAAGTCTGGGTATTGAGTGGCTGAGTGATTGCCCCAGATGCAGAGGTTGGTGACAAGGGACTGGTGGACGCCGGCTTTCTGTGCGAGTTGGCTTTTCGCGCGATTTTCATCGAGCCGTGTCATTGCGAAGAAGCGTTCCTTGGGAATGCCGTCCGCGTTGTTCATGGCGATCAATGCGTTGGTATTGCAGGGATTTCCCACCACGAGGACACGGACATCCTTGGCGGCGTTGCGAGCGATGGCTTGTCCTTGGCCAGTGAAAATTTTACCATTGATCCCGAGGAGGTCGCCGCGCTCCATACCCGCCTTCCGCGGGACCGAGCCCACGAGTAAGCACCAATTCGCATCTTTAAAGCCCACGTCCAGGTCCGCCGTGCCGACGACATCGTTGAGCAGGGGGAACGCGCAATCGTCGAGTTCCATCATCACGCCTTGCAGGGCGGGAAGGCCCGGTTCAATCTCGATCAGGCGCAGATTGACAGGTTGGTCTGGTCCAAAAACGAAGCCAGAGGCGATGCGGAAAAGCAGGGCATAGCCAATTTGGCCTGCGGCACCGGTGATGGAAATTGTGATAGGAGCTTTCATTGCGGGGGCAACCTATGGGACTCCTCCAGCGAGGTCAACAGGTGGATGCAAGGGCTTGAAAAATCTTTATTTGTGCAAGCCTCAAGCCCTTGATTTGGTGGAGTTGATAGGGGTTTTCGGCCCCTTGGAATGGCGCTCGCGGCTGGGAAATGGCAAACGTCATTTGACGAAATCAAAATTCTAAGCCACTAGTCGCCGCAGATTCTCGCTAGCAAGCGCGGATCCAGGGTTTTACAGAAGAATCTATTTTTCATCACATCCACAAAAACTGCATGACAACCGAATCCAAGTGCCCATTCCTCCACGCCGCTGGCCGTGGTCCGTCCAATCGCGATTGGTGGCCGAACCAGTTGAACTTGAAAATTTTGCATCAGCATTCGTCCTTGTCTGACCCGATGGGCGACGATTTCAACTACGCAGAAGAATTCAAAAGCTTGGATCTCGCGGTTTTGAAAAGTGACCTTGTTGCCCTGATGACGGATTCCCAGGATTGGTGGCCGGCGGACTTTGGCCATTACGGAGGATTGTTCATTCGGATGGCTTGGCACAGCGCAGGGACCTACCGGACCGGTGACGGCCGGGGTGGTGCCGGGAATGGAAGTCAACGTTTCGCGCCGCTGAATAGCTGGCCGGACAATGTCAATTTGGACAAAGCGCGCAGGTTGCTGTGGCCAATCAAACAGAAATACGGCCGTAAAATTTCTTGGGCTGACCTCATGGTGCTGGCTGGCAACGTTGCCTTGGAGTCGATGGGCTTCAAAACTTTTGGTTTCGCAGGTGGCCGCAAAGACATTTGGGAACCGGAAGAGGACATTTATTGGGGTTCCGAGGGCAAGTGGCTCGATGACCAGCGCTACTCGGGCGATCGCGACCTGGAAAATCCCTTGGCGGCTGTGCAAATGGGCCTGATTTACGTCAACCCA
>JBILPN010000598.1:0-2812 GCA_044373865.1 Luteolibacter sp.
GGTCATGTATTCGCAAGCATGATCGCCGACCCCTTCGACGACTGCGGTGGCTCCGGAATTGCGGACAGCAAAGCGCTCACCTGCCCGACCATTGGCAAACAGCTTGCCACCCGTGGCTCCGTAGAGACAGGTGTTGCCGCAGATCGCGTTGGCGGCAGCTTCAAACTTTGCCAACTCAGAGACACGAATGATGATCTCACCCTCCGCCATGCCTTTGCCAACGTAGTCGTTTGCCTCACCGATCAATTCGAGTTTCACCCCAGCAACAAGGAAGCAACCAAACGACTGACCAGCGCTGCCCCGGCAGAGGATGTGGATCGAATCCGCGTGCAGCCCGCGATCTCCATGGATTTCGGCGATGCGTCCAGAAAGCCGCGTTCCGATGTTGCGGTCCGTGTTGACCACCTCGTAGCTGAGATGAACTGGCGGGCGATCGGGGATGAGCCGCACGGCGTCGAGCGTGGCGGTCGAAACTGCGTGTTCGCCGTATTCCGGCAAATTCGCGGGCTGCGCGGACTCGCCGATGGCCGCCACGATGTCATCAAGAATTTGCAGATCGAGTGCTGGCTTGGTAAGCCCGTCATTGCGCGGTTTCGCACAGATTCGGGAAACCGAAGACACGGAATTTCCGGAATGAACCGCCAGATCCGGCACCACATCCTTGAGAAGCGCGCTGAGATCCAGCGTGTTCGCCTTCGGGTGATTTGGAATGTGGCGTTGCTTCAAAAACTCCGGACGGCCGATGAGCTCGTCGAGCGTGCGGACACCCAAGCGAGCCATGATGCCGCGCGCCTCGTCGGCGACGGCGGTGAAGTAGTTGATCACCATTTCCGGCGTGCCCTTGAATTTCGCCCGGAATTTCGGGTCTGTGGTGGCGATTCCAACAGGGCAGGTGTTCAGGTGGCACTTTCGGACGTAAACGCAGCCCATCGCGATCATCGCCGTGGTGCCGAAATTGTATTGCTCCGCTCCGAGGATGGCGGCGATGACCACATCCCGGCCATTGCGGATTCCTCCATCCGTGCGCAACACGACGCGATCGCGGAGATTGTTGATGAGCAAGGTTTGCTGCGCTTCCGCTAGGCCGATCTCCCATGGAGAACCTGCATGCTTGGTTGAGGAAAGGGGCGATGCACCCGTGCCGCCGTCGTGACCGGAGATCAAAATATTGTCGGCGGATGCTTTCGCACAGCCAGCGGCGACCGTTCCGACACCTGACTCGGCGACCAATTTCACCGTGATTCTGGCGCGAGGATTGACCTCCTTCAAATCGTGAATGAGCTGAGCCAGATCCTCGATTGAGTAGATGTCGTGGTGCGGAGGAGGGGAGATGAGTTGGACACCCGGCTGGGTATTGCGGAGACGCGCGATGAGCGCGTTGACCTTGTGACCAGGAAGCTGCCCACCTTCCCCCGGCTTGGCTCCCTGCGCCATTTTGATTTCCAATTCATCGGCATTCACCAAATAGAATGCCGAAACCCCGAAACGACCGGAAGCGACTTGTTTGATGTAGGAACGTGCGAAATCGCCGTTCGGGTAGGGCTTGTAGCGCGCGGGATCCTCGCCGCCTTCGCCGGAGTCGGACTTGCCGCCAATGCGGTTCATGGCGATGGCCAAAGTTTCGTGCGCTTCCGGAGACAGAGCCCCAAGCGACATGGCCGCCGTTGTGAAGCGACGGCGAATCGACTCCATCGGCTCAACCTCATCCAACGGGATCGAGCCTTGGGCAGACGGCACAAATTCGATCAAGTCTTTGATCGCTACCGGATTGGTTTCCAATGCGACACGCACATATTCCTCGTAATCCTCGGATTTGCCGGACTTCACGTAGGTGTGGAAATTTTTGATCACCTCGGTGGTATAAACGTGGCGTTCACCCGCCTTGCGATAGCGATTGTAACCGGGGTCGCCGATATCGAGCGATTCGCCGTCAGGCACGAACGCTTCGAAGGCGGCGCGATGCCGGATGATCGATTCATCCGCGATTTCGCGGAATCCGACACCACCGATTTTTGAGGAAACGCCAGTGAAGGCAAAATTCACCACGTCCGCCCCAACCCCGATGGCTTCGAAAGTTTGGGCACCTTGGTAGGAATTGAGCACTGAGATGCCCATTTTTGACATGATTTTCAGAATCCCCTTTTCCAAAGCCTTGCGGTAATTTGCCATCGCTTTCTGAGGAGAAATCTCGCCAAGCTTGTTCTTCCCGCCGTCAGCCGCGACCAGCTGCCGGACCGTTGTGTAGCCAAGATAGGGGCAGATTGCGGTGGCACCGAAGCCGAAGCAGCATGCAATCTGGTGGACATCACGGACCTCGCCAGATTCCACCACGATCGAGGCGCGCATGCGCTTGCGGATGCGGTTGAGGTGATGATGGATGGCACCGATCGATAAAAGCGCCGGAATCGGGATGCGCTCCGCAGAGCATGCCCGGTCCGACAGGATGAGCACGTTGCGGTTTTCGCGAACCGCGTTTTCTGCGGCGAGACAAAGTTCATCGAGCCGAGCTTTCATCCCGTCCGCGCCCGCGCTTGCTGGCCACGTACAATCCAGAACAATGGATGGAAACCCTTGCTCCTCAAGGTCTTTGATTTTTTCCAACTGATGTTCAAACAGGATCGCGCTGTCGAGACTGACCGTGTTGCAGTGCTCTGGAGTTTCCGCCAGAAGATTGCGCTCGGCCCCCAGTCCAGCTCCGAGCGACATCACCGCCCACTCGCGGATCGGATCGATGGGTGGGTTGGTGACTTGGGCAAATAGTTGCTTGAAATAAGTGAAAAGGAGACGCGGGTAACTCGACAAGACCGCGAGT
>JBILPN010000599.1:0-2807 GCA_044373865.1 Luteolibacter sp.
GCTGACCGCGAGAACATTGACTGAGTTGTTCATACCGGACCCGACAGGCGACCATGCGGTGCCGTTCCACTTCGCGATGTAGCTGGCCGCCACACCGCCTGCCGAGGTAAAGGATCCTCCGGCGAAGAGGTCGCTCCCGCTCACCGCGAGAGCTGTCACCTGCTCGTTCATTCCCGACCCGAAGGCCGACCACTCGCTGCCGTTCCACTTCGCGATTTTATTGGCCGTCACACCTCCAGCCAAAGTAAAGGACCCACCTGCGTAGAGATTGCCCCCCGCCACCGCGAGGGATCTCACGACCCCATCGGTCCCAGAGCCGAGCGAGAACCACTCGCTGCCGCTCCACCTAGCAATATTCTTGGCCGCCACACCGCCCGCCACGCTGAAACTACCCCCAACATAAAGAACGCCACCAACATCCATGGCCATTGCGAGAACAGTGCCATTGGTCCCCCGAACACTAGGATTCATGCTCACCCAATCCGCGTCGCTGAAAGTAGGGTCGATGCGCACTGGATAGGACGCGTTGGCATCGTCCACACGCACAGCCAGACGGGCTGGCGACAACACCTCCAGTCGTGCAGGGAGTTCACGACCCGTGGCATCGGTGACGAGCAGTCGCGAATACGCCAGCTCGCGGCCAGACTTGGCAAGAATCAACCGCGCGCCGTCGGCCTGCGCTTCGGCTCTTGCTCCGTTCAACGCAAGCTCCACACTCAACTCGCCCGCGCCAGCCGGAGCCTTCGCGAGGATAAAATCCTGGCGCACGCCATCCACACTCACCGAGTATTCCTCAACCATTCCGGGACGGGTCCAGGTGACCTTTTGGTCCACCAGCGCCACCACGCCTTTCGTCGGCAAGGGCAGTAGCTCAGCACCCGTGCGGCCAAGCGCCGCAGCGGAAAGCGAAAGGCCATCGCTCTCGCCCTCGTTGGAGTCCAACCACAAACCCTCCTCGGTCACCCGACCGGAAAGCTTCTGGAAGCCGGTGTGCAAGCTCGCACCCTCCGGAGTGGCCGTCACGCCGATGGCATCGCCTTGGTAGTCCGCGCTGGCTTTCGCTCCGATTTCGGAAAAGGCCATCGGCGCGGGAGCATCCGCCGCGTGCAAGGCGGTGGCTTGCAGCACTGCCAGAATGAACGGCAGCGCTACGAGGCACATGATCGCATACGATTTCATGGGTGGTAGTTTTTTGAACTAAGTGCTTTGTCGGGTCGGCATGGATTGCCCTGCTTTGATGACGCAGGCATCCAATCGGCATTCAGAATTTTCCGGAACCCCCGAAACTACGTATTTTTCATTTCCCACCGGACCACAGTCGTTTCGGTCTCATCCGAAAATGGAAATTCATACGCTTCATGACAAAAACCAACTTGCGCAGCGAAAAACTCATCGAAGGTTAGATATGGGTAAAATTACCCATAGCACCCATAATTTATGTGAAAAGAATACCTACAATTTGCGATTGACCCCACCAAAAAAACAACCTAACCAATTATTCATGGAGACCATTTCGGAGAATGGCAAACCGCTGGATGAGCTACTAGAAAAGGAATCAGCTAGGATTCTCGCGGAAATCCGGCGAGAGACCGACAGGCTTGCGGCGCTCTGTGCGCTGCTTGATGCCGCTGGCTGGGGTGTCGCGTTCATGGACCGTATCGACGGTCCGATTCAGATCGGCACACTGAGCAGGAACTCGCTCAATGAGGCTGGGCATACATGGGACGGCACCTCACCTGCCTGGCAAGATTTATGCAGGATGATCGCGACAGAGCAGCTCGTCATTTCGAGCCCCCGATTGCTGGTCTGGCGGACGAACAATCCAACATCTCCTCGAAACGCGATCACCAGCAGATTGACTCCACGCGAACGCGAGGTGATGGCCTGGATCGGCAAGGGAAAAACGGCACCCGAGCTTGCGATCATTTTCGGTTGTTCGCTGCGCACGGTAGAAAAACACATTGAAAACTTATACAAGAAACTCGGCGTCCGCGACCGCTCAGCCTTGATCCTGAATCAGACTGCAACTCATGACACGATATAGGAATCTAAGTGGGACCCGGGCCGCCAAGATCGCCCGCATGGTGGCTGGCAACAAGCATTGCGCCGATCTCGCGGAGCTGGAAAATCGCTTCACTAACGGCGCGCTCAAGGTGCTACAAGGCGATTGTCTCGCTTGGAACAATTGGGCACCGGACTGGAGCACCCTGCTTTCCGGCAAACTGAACGGAGATTACCATCAGGAGTTTCACCAGCGTCTCGATGCCTTCGGCGAGACCGTGGGCCATCATCCAGTCCTCATGGCGAACCAGTTTCACGCCACCACCTCGACGATCATGAAGCTGACAGATTTTCAATCCGCCAACAAATTTGCCGGCAATCCGCTCTATCGCGAGGTTTATCGGCACATTGACTCCCGCTTCCAGCTCGCCTTCACGCCCTGCCAGTTATCGGATAGAAAGGTTCTGCTGACGCTCAACCGGAACCGTCGTGACTTCTCCGAGGAGGATCGAGAAGAACTGCACTACGCCGGGCTTTGCCTTGAGCGGATCTCCCGCATGATCGAGGAGCGGCAAATACTGGAAATGACATGGAATACGCTCTGCGCATTTGCTGGATCCCGCGCCGGAGTCGGGCCTTTTGATTCATTGGGAATTACAGACCTAAAGCTACTGGCCGCATTGATCGCAAAACGTCGTGTTTCGCAAATCAGTGCGGATTGGAAAATCCGACGGGACACCTTAGATAAGCGGTTAGGTGCAATCCGTGAAAGGCTTGATCTGGAGAACAATCAGCAGTTACTAAGT
>JBILPN010000600.1:0-2804 GCA_044373865.1 Luteolibacter sp.
GCGATCTCCAATGCGACCCATACCTTGAGCTATACGGTGGAGGAGGATGGCAGTGCGCCGATCCATGGGACGGCGACGGTGGGCACGCGCCTCGCGGCGCCGGGTGGTTACGAGATTGCCGGATACATTTCCGCAGGCAAGGGCTATTACCCGGCAGGCTATCTGGACCCGAGTGTCGTCGGCGTCGCCGCCGCCAATGCAGGGGCGATCATCCCCGTCAATGCCCTGCCGACTGACAAGGTGCTGACCGTGCGCTGGTTCAAAAAAATCGCGGCACCGAGCGCGAAATTCAAGAACCTCTATGTGCCGGGCAAGGTCGGTCGCTACACGGTGAGCTATCCATCAGCACCATCGCAAATCGTGATCGCCCAAGGGGTCGGCACCGGCGACCTGTCCGGCGAGGAAGGCGCTGGGACGGTTTACGTGCAAAACGATTACACCCAGCCAGGTTACAATCCCAACGAGGAACACGCTTTCATGATGAGCGGCACCCCAAGCCGCGCTTATGCCTTGCGCGACGATTTGAACATCCAGTCAGGCACGAGTTACACGTCGGAGCCCTATGTTCTGGTAGCATACACCAGTGCGACGGACCAGCGGCCTGCGATGCGAGCTTACCAAGTGCTGCGCAGCAATGCGGACTTCGGCTTCGATTACACCGCGACGGCGGGGACTCTGCTGGTGAAACCCTATCCGCTGCCGCTGTTGCCTTTGGCGATGACGGGCACAGGCACGGCGCGCACGGCCAAGGATCTTGAAATCCTCAGAGCGGTGGATTCTCCCGGCAACACGAGTTTTCGCGCAGATCCAGCCTACTCGAGTTTCACCTTTAAAGATCGCAAGGGCTTCACGTGGGTTCACCGCGGGCCGCACGGCGATCCAAAGCTGGTGAGTTCCTCCGCCAACGGGACCACCGTCACGGTCGCCAGCACCACGGGTCTGGTGGCGGGAATGGCCGTCAGCGGCACCGGCATCAGCGGCACGGGCACAGCTTCGATCGTCAGCATCACCAATGGCACCAGTTATGTGTTGTCGCAGAGTGCGACGGCAACGGCGCAAACGTGGTCGTATTTGCCGGCATTGTCGATGAAGCTCTATTACACCAGCCAAGATGGATTTTTCGTTCCAGGAGCGAGTCGCACGACCACGCAACCGGCGGTCGGCACGATTCTGCCATTTCTGCGTAATCCAGCTCGCACGGGTCAGCTTCTTTCGATCAATAGCATCGACGCCAATGCGTCCGGGGCGGCAGGCCAAGACGACGAGCCTCTGACGATCACCTATCGCCCCGCATGGCCGACGGATGCACCCGAACTGCGGGTGGGCGAAACGCTGGCGCTGCCGAAGTTCGGCCTGCCGCAGATCCGCGGCCAAAAAAGCGCTCAGGTGCTTTACCAACAGTCCGTGGCCAAGGATACGACGAATTCGTTCACCAAAAACAGTGTGACCCTGCTCGATCCGACTCGCGAAAAGACCGTGGCCATCGAAACGGCGGGGTTGACTGAGTTGCCCAGTTCGATCGCCACCAGCGTTTACCAAGGCAAGACGTATTTCCAAAAGCTACCGCCCGACCTGCAACAGCGATTCTACTTTGACCCGCTACGCGGCAGCAAGGGCACCTTGGTGCTCAAAGGCGTGTTCCACGACGAGGCGGCCGGCGAAGATTATTTCGATCTTAACCTGCTGACTGCGGCGCAAGAGACCGCGATCAATGCCTTGGAAACGACCACTGGGGCGGAGCACACCGCATGGCTCAAGGCGATCAAGACCCTCAAAACGACGGTGGAAACCTTTGTCGAAAACCCATCAAAGCTGGGGACCTACATGGTGGACACCGCCGCCACCCAAGCCGTGGATGTCTATGCGTCGAGTGACAACGCTTCGATCGGAACCGTCAATTCGCTGAGGCGTCGTTTCGGCCGGTTTTACAAGTCATGGTATCGGACCAATCAAACGACCTACACCAATGCCCCGGTGATCGCGGCGATTGAAGATCCCGACACGGCCGTCGATAGCTACGCGCTAACGGCGACGGGGCAAGGTACAGGCTATGTGACGATGGTCTTTGGCAACGGCAAGGCCTTTACTCCCACCGGCGATCCGGTGCAGGTCAAAGTGCTCAAAGTCAGCAATCAGCTCTACACGGGCGATTTGAAAGTGATCAGTTCGAGCAATCCGCTGGATGAACAGGTGACGCTGCGCCACAGCGCCGACTTTGCCGGCAAGCCGGAGGATTATGAATTTGATTGGCGCTGGGCGACGGGCGCGGCCAGTTCGCCAGCGATTTATTCCACGGTGATGACCACCCGCATCGGCGATCCGACGGCGGGCACTCAAAACTGGAGGATCGTGAGCGATCCCGGTGCGCTGACCGCCACTGACGAACAATACACGGCGGCAGGTGCGGCGCTGCCGCTGCCGCGCTTGCTCAATGTCCACCCCGTGAATTACGTCATGGATGCGCAAAATCAGCAAACGACGGTGATTGAGGAGACCAGCTACACGGATGACGAAAAAGCCGCGGGTGATCCGGCACTGATGCTGAAATACGCTGAGGATGTGACCTTGGGCTCCCCGATTCCCGCCAAGATCGTCTTCAGCGCGACCCTGGGCGACTTCGACGGCTTTGTGCTTTACGTCAATCGCAAGGCGGCGCTGGCCTTCAACGCACCGGGCGATTTATTCACCTCGGTGGGTGCCAGCACGGGCCTGACGACGAACGGCCTGAGCAAGCAGTTCAGCATCGATCCGAGTTATTTCTCCGTGGGTGCCAACACGATCGAGGTGGCCGTTTACTCCGACGC
>JBILPN010000601.1:0-2803 GCA_044373865.1 Luteolibacter sp.
CGTTGGTTTGAACCATGCCGGAGAATCTCACCTGCTGGGCATTGTTTACATTTTTAGCGGGATCAAAGCCTTCTCCTTTGAACCCCTTGTCTCCCTCATTTCGTTCATTATGATCATTGAATGCAGGCTCGCTCCCTAAGCTTTCCCTGCTTTCAGGTTTCCCTTTGACCCATCTCCTCAAAGTCAATTTTTCTGTTTTGGTGTCGCCTGTGGCATGGGTGGCAGCCCACGCACTGCCCACGCTTACCGTAACAACATTTCCGTAAGTATCCATCTCTCGCTCCACGGCAACCTGGATATTAACCAGAAGATCCAAACCGAGCTTGTCCACCCTGCTGACCCCGTCGTTCCCCACGAAACCATACAGGTTCACACCGCCTCTTTCGGCTATCGGATCTCTGGATGGCCAGCGGCCGGTAATTGGGTCATAGTAACGGTAACCGTAAACAGCCACACACGCTGTTTCTGACAGGGTTGTCTCGTTGTTTCGAGCGTTGAACAACAGGGAGTTGGGTGAATTTGAGCCGGTTGCAGGGCTTGGGGGCGGTGTCGGCGTTTTCGGAGAGCTTCCGGCTTGGGGATCGTCTTCCGGTGGGTCTTGGGGCGGTTCGCGCCATGGCTCCACCACCGCGCGGGCGGGAAGGAGGGTGGGGGTGGCAACCGCTTTCATGTCGGACAAAGCCGCTAGCGGATCACTTGGCGCAGGGGAAGTAAAATCGCCCTCGATGTTTTCCGGCCGCGTGAGACTGCCGTACATGTCGCGGTCCGGGCTGAGCTTGCCGTGCGGGTGACAGCGGGTGTGGACTTCGCGCAGGGCATCAATGTGGACGTGGGTGTAAATTTGGGTGGTCTCCATCCGGGAGTGTCCCAACATTTCCTGCACATAACGGATGTCCGCGCCGCCGCGGTGCATGTCGGTGGCACAGGAATGCCGCCAGAGATGGCATGAGCCGGGCTTGTCGATGCCGCAGCGCTTCATCAACTTTTTAATCCAATTACCGAGATAGGCGGGGCTGAAACGTCCTCCGTAGCCGCTGAGGAAGAGCGCGGATTCCTGCGGCAGGTGATGAAATAGGGGGCGGGATTCGGCGAGGTAGCGGGCGAGCCAGGCGGCGGCGCGTTCGCCGACGGGCAGCATCCGGCTTTTCCCGCCCTTGCCCTTGCGGACGAGCAGGGTACCGGTGCCGGGATCATAGTCGCCGTGATCGAGATTGGCCATTTCGGTGCGGCGAATGCCGGTGGCGTAGAAGAGTTCCAGGATCGCGCGATCACGCAGACCGAAGGGATCGGCCGGGTTGGGGATGGCGAGCAGGGTTTGAATTTCGTTTTCACTGAGGAACCTGGGGAGAAGGCGGGCTTGTTTGCGCGGCAGGTCGAGGTCGGCGGCGGGGTTGGCGGGGATGGTGCCGGAGCGGCAAAGCCAGGCGAAGAAGCGCCGGACGCAGCCGAGGCGTGCGAGCTGGGTGTTGACCACGAGCGCCTTGTTGCCGCGCGGGCTGCGGTAGTGGTGGAGGAAAAGCTGATAGGATTCGAGGTCGGCTCGGGTGAAGGCGATGGGATCCTTCGAACCGCGCGCATCCGCCCACCCGGCGAATTGGCGCAGTGCCCAACGGTGCGCGTCGATTGAGCCTTGCGAGTAGGCGCGGGCGGCGAGATGGGCGAAGAAGGTATCGGTGTGGGTGGCAATGCCTTGCGGCGTAAATGCTTGAGGCGCGGGTGTACCACCTTTGCGGCGTCCGCGCATGGCGAGGAGATTGGGAAATACGGTTGGGCTTGGCATGAAGGTGATCGGTTGGTGGCTTTTTGGATAGGGAATGATAGAAAACTCTACCAGCCATCAGTTTTCTCTTGATGTTCTCCATCAGACCGTTAGCAAGGGCCAATGATTCTGTTCCGCGCCGCTTGCCGCTTGCCGCTTGCCGCTTGCCGCTTGCCGCTTGCCGCTTGATCGGCCTGTTAGGAGCGTGGATCAGGCGTGTCCGCGTCATTGTTCCGGCGCATCGGCCTCCCGAGTTAGGAGACCCGCACACGAACCGCTGGCTTCATCCGGCTCTTCTTCCTGGCGCGGCCACCGCCGTCGGCAACAGGCGAGCATCCCATACTGCACGCGGTCATTCCTCCCCGGACGCCTTCGGACCGCCCCGGCACACCTGACATGCTGCTTCCCACGTTTCACCGAGCTCTAACCGACCATCACCATGTATTGGAATTCCTTCTCCTCCATCCTGCCGCTACGCCCCTTGCGGCTCGCGATGGCCTTGTCCTCCTTGCTGCTTTACCCACTTGGGTCGGCTACGGCACTTCCCATAGCCGATTCCGTGGTTGTGCGGGAGGGTGCTCGTGTCATCTGGGATTTTGAAAACAGCACCGATGGCTGGGGTTTGCCGAAAATGATTACCGGCCTGACTGCCAACTCGGGCTGTCTGCGCGGAACGACGAACGGCTTCGACCCATACGTGACTGGTCCTTTGCTCTATGAAAGGGCATTCAGGGACACGGCGGGGGTCGCCGTCAGGATTTATATGTCGGAAGCCGGTCAACTGGAGTTGTTCTGGCAAAATGAAAATGGTGGATTTTCGGCGACGAGGCGGGCGGTCCAGACACTACCCGGCCAGCAATGGACTACCGTCCGTTTCGACCTGAGCGCGAATCCGGAATGGGCAGGCAAGACGATCAGCCGCATTCGTCTGGATCCGGGCTCGGCCGGCAACACCTTTGCCATCGACTATGTTGCGGCCGTGGATCACGTGCATCAGGCCGACGTCACTTGGATCACGCAAGCCAACAATTTTGACGCCAGTCT
>JBILPN010000602.1:0-2802 GCA_044373865.1 Luteolibacter sp.
AGCGTCCAGCGGCATGCTGATCAGTATCAAGCAGGCCGCCGTAGATGAGGAAGCCTGCGAGAGTACCCTCAAGGCGAATGCAAAGTCACACCGCCTCCCGGCCTACCAGTCCCACTTCGGAGCACCCGTCATGGTCATACCGGGTGAAGTGCGTGAATTCCTGAAATCCCGCCCGGACATCGCAAGCAAATATCACCCAAAGGTCAGCCCGGCAGTTTCCGCCGCCGGGGTGACATCCACTACGGCGACACTGAAAGCTCGCGACGATTTCCATTTCCCCAACGGCGATGGCACCTGCGGTGCGGTCGGCGACTTCGGTATCGGTATCACGCTGCATTCGCTCTCACACACCACTCCGTCCGAACGCGGGTTGGTGGCGAAATGCCTCATGGAGGTCGCACGCCAGATCAACGAAACCATCCCGGCCTCTGCCGGAAACCAACCCCAACATTGAAAACATCATGAGCATTACATCAGACATCGAATGGACGAACGCCACATGGAATCCAGTCCGTGGCTGCACCAAAATCAGCCCGGGATGCGAAAACTGTTCCGCCCAAACCTTCGCCGAGCGCTGGCGTGGAATACCTGGCCATGCCTACGAGCAAGGCTTCGACCTCCGCCTTGTACCGGAACATTTAACAGATCCACTCCGGTGGTCGGAACCAAAGAAGATCTTCGTCAACTCAATGAGCGACCTTTTCCACGAGGGCGTTCCCGACGACTACATTGCAGAGATCTGCGAGGTGATGCTGGCGGCAAACTGGCACGAGTTTCAGGTTCTCACCAAACGTCCCGACCGGATGGCGGAACTCCTAGGTGGTCCGCTCGCGGCGGCGGCGAAAGCGAAGCATATCCTTTGGGGCGTTAGCGTCGAGAATCGCAAACACGGAGTTCCCCGCATTGAAAAACTCCGCCAATCAGGCGCACGCAACACATTCCTCTCCATCGAGCCTCTGCTAGAAGATCTGGACACCATCGACTTGTCGGGTATCTCGTGGGTTATCGTCGGCGGCGAGAGCGGACCCGGCGCGCGTCCGATGGACGAGGCTTGGGTGCGCTCGATCCGCCGCCAGTGCCGCGCCTTTGACGTGCCGTTCTTTTTTAAGCAATGGGGAGGTGCCCGTAAAAACCTAACTGGTCGCATGCTCGATGGCCGGACCTACGACGAGTTCCCGCAAATTCAATCAGCTTTGGTCCCCACCCCCAAACGCCGCCGTGAGCTCCTGCACAGCTTCATCCATTCCTGATCTCATGATCCCCTCATTCGGTCACCACCTCATCCCCCTGCTGTCCTCACCCGGTGCGGCAGGGGCCCTGGGCGGTAAGATTCATCTGGCCGCCGTCAAGGATACCTGCGAATCCACTGAGCGCATCCATGGCCCCCTCAAGATGCTAGGTCGTTTCGAGGTCGCTGTCGTCCCCGACATCCCGGATTTTTTCGATCCCGCGCCAGGGATGGCCAAGGCCAGAAACCTCGCATGGGAATTGATCCGGAACACCCTCTATCTCCACTGGGTCATTCTCACACGGCACCCGGAATTCGTCTCGGCGTCGCTCCCGCCAACCTGGATCGGAAAAGGCTTTCAAAATGTCTGCCTGGGTCTCGTCGTCGAAGGCGGCGACGGATTTGCAGAAAAACTTCAAGTTCTGCGGAAAGCCCCCGTGCAGCGGCGCATGATTCTCATTGCTCCTCATACCCCTGCCATGGATCTCAGCGGGCTACTTGATCGAATCGACTGGGTGGTCTTTTCGGGAAATTCGGAGGATTCATCACGGGCCGCAGTGATCGAGGCTGCATGTCGCGAGGCCAATGTGGCCTTCCTCTTCCATCAGACGGATGGGGCCATGAACTCCGGCCTCACCACCGACGGTGCCGACGATTCGCCGCCATGCCCGGCGCATCCGTTTGGGACCAAAATCCAATTGTCCCAGCCCACGCTGCCAAATCTGAAACCCGTCATCACTTGCACGCAGGAGACTCTCTCCGCACCGGCCCAAGAGGAGAACGATCGAGAACCAACCTCACCTGCCGCCATGAAGATCATCGATTACCCTGTGACTGACTCACCCGAATTACCAACTGCCCCTACAGAACCCGCGGCCGAAATCGTGAAATTTGAAATCGTTTCCCCAGAAGCCGCCACCCTGGAACCAGTCCCTGCTCTATCCACCATCAGCGAGGACGCCCATCAGGAATTCGTCCAACTTGACGGCGTCGTGCGGCGGGGACTTGGCACCTTCAAACAAGTCGGCCATGCCCTCGCGGCGATTCGCGACCGGGATCTCTGGCGGGCCGGTGGACACACCAGTTGGGCTGCATACTGCCTTGCCGTCGGCGACCTCAGCAAGTCCCATGCGAACCGGCTGATCAAAACTTCAGAAATCGCAAGTCGCCTTGCCCAAGTGACACCAATTGGTGCCACCCTGCTGACGGAGTCGCAAGTGCGTCCACTCTGCCGCTTGAAAACCCAGGATCTGCAAATCACCGCGTTGTCCCGCGCTGTGGAACGCGCAAGTGACGGCCAACCTACGACCAGATTGCTCAGCGATGTCGTCGCCGAACTTATGGCAGATGCTTCGCCACCGAAGGCGTCCAAGCCGAGCCGCAAACAATTGGTCGCCGCAGCTTTCCAACGTCTTCGCGCCTCCGTCGCCGCAGAAGAGCCCGTGAAGCAGATCGATGACCTGATCACTGAGTTGGAGAAACTCCTCAAAATCGCCTGACCGGCTTTAGCGCGGTCATACATTCCGCCCCGGAACCGGCGGTGAAATAGCTCTCCCTATTGGGTTAGATTATTT
>JBILPN010000603.1:0-2798 GCA_044373865.1 Luteolibacter sp.
GTGATGTTGCGACCGTTGCTGGCAGCGTCCTGTGCCCGAATGGTCGCGGTGCCAAGCTGCATGTCCATCGAGGAGCTCCAGGCCTGGTCGGCACCGAGCGTGCCGCCTTGGAGCTTGATGGTGACCGGGAGGGAGCTGGCCGAAGAGCCGCGGATGATTCCTTTATCGCCGACATAGAGATTGCCACCGCTGAGTTGCAGCGTGGCGGAGGAGGCGGCGTCATAGGTGCCCGTGCTAGTACCGAACTGGATCCCGTTGGTGGTCACCGTGCCGGCGGACTGGTTCATATTGGCGGTGGATCCCGAGCTGGATCCGTCCTTGTAGAAGTAAATCTTGTTACCGGCGGCGCCGGTTCCAACGGTGACCGTGCCACCCGACACATTGAACAGGCCGTTGGATTGTGTGGCATTTCCGATGCGAATCTCGCCATACCTGCCGGAAATGGTGCCAATGTTCATGATGCCGGTGTCGCTCACATTCACGGTGGATGTGAAGGCGCTGGATACGTTTCCGATGCCTAAGTGGGTGTTGCTAACGCCAGGTGCCGCGGCGTTGCCGTTCAAACTCAGGGTGCCGCCGGAAAGGTTGTAGGCGACGTTCTGGGTGGCGCTGGTGATGTTGAAGCCAGCGGCATTTCCAGGCGTGATGTTGTAGGCGCCCCCGGTCTGATTGAAGATTGCATTGCCTATGCTGCCAATGTTGGAAGCGTAAGTCCCCGCAGTCATGTTGACCGTGCCCGCACCGCTGAACGCGAACTGCGGATTGTTGGACGCGGTGGTGCCGCCACCGAGATTCAGCACGCTGCTCGCACCGACCACCACCGACGCAGCGACGTTGTGGGCGTAGCGGAGAGTGGAGTTGATGGTGGCGGTCTTGCCGGCGGCGACGGTAATGGCGCCGTTCACGGCGGCGATAGCGGGGGGGCCGGTAACAGGCGGCGACACGATCAAGGCCAGCGTGCTGCCGGTGATTTGGTAGCCGCTGTTGTTGAAGGTGATGGCTTCCGCGGCCATCTGCGCGGCAAGCGTGATCACATACTGGTTGAGGGTGCCGTCTGTGCCGGCAAAGGTGGCGGTGTTGCTACCGTCGGTGGTTGAGGTCTGGCTCCAAGTCACGTTCGTGCCTGCGCTGTTCCAAACCGTGTTTCCCCCAGTCAAGTTCCAGTTGCCGCTTAGCGGGTCGATGGTCGCGCCGTTGGTGGTGTTTCCTGCATCCCATATCAGGTCGGCGGCGAAGGCCGAGGGCGCGGTGAGCGTGAGCGAGATGGCGGCGAGGAGGCTGCGGTTTTTACGAATCATTTTCATGGAGTTTTTGGTGTGGGTTGGAGAGTTGGCTTCTGGCTGACGGGGAAAATATTTCATTATTCTTAAGCGGGCGCATCATCCACAAAGTGATGTCACAGGGTGGATAGGGTTTCTGATGTTGAATTTGAGCCGCCGCGCCGGGTCCTCAAAGTGAAGACCAGGCGCGGACGGGGAAATCAGGGCAACTGGGTCACCTTGAGGCGGGCGAAGTTTTTGACCGGGGTGCCAAGCGTGAAGCTGTAGCTAATCGAGCCAGCGCTTTCCACGACCGGGGGTTTGGCCAGTGTGGCCCATGATCCGGCGGTGAGTAGGGTGGAACTCTCGATATCGTAGTTGATTCCGGTGGCGTCAAGACGCTTGGAGAAGCTGAGGGTGTTGCCAGTGAAGGTGCTGATGGCAGAGTTGCCCACCGTCGGATCCTGGCTGGCGATGGCATATTCCACCAGGTTGCTGATGCCGTCCTTGTCGAAGTCATCATTGGGGCCTTGTTGATCACCCGGAACCGTGCCGGTGGCGAAGGTGCCGGTGATCCACGAGGAGAAGCCGGCAGGCGTGACAGCGCCTACCGTCAGGGTGCCGTCGCCAGTGATCTGGGAGATGCCGATGACCGGTAAGGCCGAACCCACTTTTCCATACACCCCGTCCGCTTGCTGGGTGCTGCCGATGACCAGTTTGTCCACTTTGTCGGTGCCGGTGAAGGTGAGGCTGAGGGTCGCGCCGGTGGCGGCGATGGTGACGGTGGAGGCATCGTTGCCGGTGTTGGCGTTGAGCGGGTCCGGGGCATTGCTCAGAGTAAGGGTGCCGGCGTTGACGGTGGTGTTGCCGCTGTAGATGTTGGCGCCGGAGAGGGTTTGGGTGCGCCCACTGGTATTCATCACCAGCGAGGTTATCCTGCCGTTGTTGCCGTTCGTGATGGCGCCGATGAAGTTCCGGTCGGCAGTCAGCCCGGCCAGAGTCAGGATGGAGTCGCCGGTGGTCGAATGGTTGACGATCTTGCCGGTGCTGCCGCTGCCGGCCAGACCCGCGACCGTCTGGTTGAAACCATTAAGGTCCACGTAACCGGTGCCGTCCAGATTTACCACCGCCCCGGTCGCCAGGGCGTCATTGGCACCCAGCTTGAGAATGCTGGTGTTAAGGAGGGCGGTGATAGCCCAGCTGTTAGCCGTCGAATCGATTGTCCAATTGCCATTCACATTGGCTTCCACCGTGGCGTTGGGCGCGTTGATCTGGCTGTTGAGGATGCCCAAGGCACCGGAGGTTTGGCATCGCAACGAGATGCTGCCCGAAAACGTGGCAGCGGTAATCGCGGTACTGTTGGGCGTGGCCCCGCCCACCGTGAAGGTCGTTCCTGCTGCGGCATAGTTGTAAAAGGCGATGGTATTGGCGGCGTTGTTGCTGATGGTGATATTGCCGCTGAGGGTGTTGTCGCCGCCAAGGCTGTGGATGGTGTTCCGCCCGGTATCGGCACGCAGGACCATCGCGTTGGTCACGTCG
>JBILPN010000071.1:0-9828 GCA_044373865.1 Luteolibacter sp.
CTCGATTTGTTAGCCATCGCCGCCTACGAACACGCCGTCACCGCCG
Source organism: Luteolibacter sp. (assembly GCA_044373865.1). Lineage (GTDB taxonomy): Bacteria > Verrucomicrobiota > Verrucomicrobiia > Verrucomicrobiales > Akkermansiaceae > Luteolibacter. The sequence continues at coordinate 47 of JBILPN010000071.1, forward strand.
ATGGAAAGCGCGTGAAATGGACCATCCGCGGCCCCGGCCAAAATTCCGGGCTCACCCCACAAAACATCCCCACCGACCCCCACGCTGGATGGAACGTCGAGCGATTTCAAATTCAGCGCACCTAGAAGCGAGCCGCCACCCCGTCATTCCACCTCTCAAATCTTCCACCATGTCTGATCCCCACTGGCCGAGTTTCTGGCCCAATGTTCCCGAGGATGACCGCGCGGCCATCCGTGAAATCCTCGCAGAACTTCTCGGTCGCGGAACGCTGTTAGGAACCAGCGGCGCTGGCCGTGACCACTTCATGCTCGCACGCGACCACTACCGCAGCCACCTCAGCGACTATCTTTCTCCCCTCGGTCTGGAACTCGTTATCGATGATGATTTCTCTCTCATCCAAGCCCGCCCGCGCCCGGAAGCCTGCCTCCTTCTCTCCCAATTCACCAAGGATGAAACGCTGATTCTCCTCGTCCTGTGGCGCGCATGGGACGACCACCGCACGCACGAGGCCTCGTCCGCCGTCATCCTCAGCGTCGATGAACTCTGGACTCGCTTCCGCAACACCTTCGATCAGATTGACCCGCCCGAGAAAACCCATCTCAACGATCTTCTCGCACGCATGAAACGCCACCGCCTCATCCGAACTCACAAACCTGAAGGCGCACTCCAGTTAGGCGAAACGCTGATTGAGGTGCTACCCAGCCTGCCGCGCGTCATCCCCTTTGACAGCCTTGAATCCTGCCTCGCCCGTGCCGCCCTCTATCAACCCACAACTGAGCTCTCACCAAGCCCGGAAGCCTGAAATGACCTCACGCGTTCACCTCAGCCGCATTCTCGCCATCAATTGGTATGGCTACCGCCGTTTCATCGACCTTGCAGGCCTCTCGCTCATCACGGGTGCGAACGGCTCGGGAAAAAGCGTCCTGCTAGACCTGATCCAATTCGTGATGTTAGGAGAATCTCTCAGCCGCTTCAACAAGGCCGCCGCAGGTGCCGGTAGCGGCCGCTCACTTCGCGGATACTGCCTTTGTGACACCAACACTCAAGGCAACGACGGCCAGGAAAAATATCTCCGCCCATCAGGCGTAACTCTGGCAGGATTGGAATTCGTCTGGCCGCTTGCCAAAGGCGAAGATGCACCGCGCCGCGAAACATGGGGCGCGCGCATCGAGTTCGAGGGTCCCACCGCCAAGGCCCGCACCCTTTGGTTCACCATCCCCACTCGCCTCGAACGCGAGGATTTCCTCAGCCGTGATCTGGACCCAGACGCCGTCGCATTCATGTCCGAGGATGAATTCCGCGTCCATGTAAAGCGCGACCTCGGCGGGGAAGTGTTCGACCGCCAAGCCTCCTATCTCGACGAGATGGGCTCACGCAGCCACCTCGGCTTCGACCGCGTGCAAATGAATAAAACCCTCCCGAACTCCATGGCCTTCCAGCCGGTCGAGTCTTTTGAAAAATTCATTCGCGACTACCTGCTAGAACCTGGATTGCCAGATGTGAAGGCTGTCCGAGCCAGCGTGGATGCCCACCGCCGCGCCCAGGAACGCTTGGAGAAAATGCATGACCAACATGCGCGCTTGGTCAGAATCGGCAAGCGTCACCAAGAATACCGAGACGCCCACCGCGACGCACGCCTCCACGCACACCTCCACGAGGCACTCGCACACGAACAAAAACTTGAGGCCCTAACCGAGCGCCGCAAGCAACTCGACTCGCTCCGCGCACAAAATGCCGACCACCGCGCAGACTACGAAAACGCAATCACCGAGCGCAACACCCTCGACTCCCAACTCGCCGCCACCCGCCTCGTCGTTGGCAACGACCTCCAAATCACCCGCCTAGCAGAAACTCGCAATCGGCGGGATGAAGTCGCCCGCGATCTCGACAGCCTCAAGGAAATTGAAAAATCCGCACGCCAGTTCCTCCTCGACCGCACTCAGTATTGGAAACAATGGCTCCGTCTCGGCAAAGAATTTGGCCTAGCAGACCCCGAATTTGCCAACGATTGGCTCAAACAAATGCAAGGCGCGGACGAGACGGCCGCGCTCGACGCAGCCAGCCGCATGCCACGCGTCTATCAAGCTATGGTCAACGAGGCCCGCGACCAACTCCGCCCCATCGAGGACCGGGCAAAAGAACTTGAAAACCGCGAGGCAAGACTCCGGCGCGAGCTGGATGACTTGGATCACAAAGGCAGCGCCACCCCAAGCCCGCTGCTAGACGCACTGAAATCCCGCGGCCAGCGCGCGGACGCCCTCGCACGCGTGATCGAAGTGAGCAGCAAGGCTGAAGCATGGTGGCCACTGCTAGAGTCACTGCTCGGCAGCAAGCGCGCCTCCGTCCTAACACCGGATTTCAAAGCCGCTTGGGAACAGGCACGGCGCCTCGGCAATATCGACGAAGCACTCGTCCACCCGGATGAACTGGGCAGCGCGCCCACAACGCCTAAACCCAGCAGCGTCGCCGCGCTTTTTGAAACCCAGCACGCTCTCGCAAAAGCCTATCTGCACCACCTCTACGGCGACATGATCGCAGTGGATTCTGCCTCACAACTTGAACTTCACCCACGCGCATTTTCCAAAGACGGCTGGCTCAAGGACCCTCCGCACCGCCACCACCTCCAAGCCGCCAAGGAATTCACCATCGGCGAGGAAGGTCTCCGCCGCCTGCGCACCGCTCGCCAAGACGAACTTGCCGGAGTGAAGGAGGAACTCACACGTCTCTTGCGCACACGCGAAGACTGGCGGACATTCCTCCACCGCGGCGAGCAGTGGACACTCGACAAGGCAGAACCACCCAGCGGCAGCTCGAAGCTCCGCGACCTGCCACGCTTGCGCAAGGAACTCTCACAACTCGACGAAACCATCCGCCTGCTCGCAACACCGGAACGGGAAGAAGCTGTCGAAAAACTCCGTGTCCTTGAAAAAACCTTTCAAGGCGTCATCGAACGCACCGGCCGCCTCGCAAACAGCATCGAAAAGTTTTCGCAACAGGAACGCCTGCACCTCGACGCCATCATCGGCATGGAGGAGGAGGAACGCAGCGCCATCATCAAACGACACAGCGGACGTGAGGCTCTCGATGAGGTCCGCGACTCGGAAATCGACGATCTCATCACCGCCGCATGCCAGCAGTTTCCCAAGTGGCAACAACGGTTGGAAATCGCCGCGGAAACCGCACGCATCCGCCAATACCAAGCAGACAAGGCACGCAGCGACCGCGATCTGGAGCGCCGCGCTCTGGCAGAAACCCACCCGGAAACTGCCGAGGCCTTCGATCCTGAGGACGACGACAACGCTCGCTACGACGCTCGCCGTAGCGAACTTGAATCGCACGAACTCGAAAAATACACCTCCGCCGCGGAAGATGCGCGCAAGGAATGGGAGGACCGGCTCCAACACCAAGTGCTCGATGTTTTGAAGGAAAAGTTAGATGAGGCCGAGCGCACCAAACGCGAGCTCAACCGCGCCATGGATCATGACATCGGCGGCTGGCGCTACCAACTTTCCATGAAGGCGGACCGCAGCCATAGCGCGATTTGGACGCTGGTGGACAAAGGGCTCAACCCCGGCCTGGAGCTTTTTGCCGCAGGCGCCAAGGATGAAATCGAGAATGCCAAAGCCGCACTCATGGCCGCCATCGAGAATGCTGAGGATCCTCGCCAACAGCGCGCGCTCGACTACCGCTACTATCATCACTGGGATATCCAGGCCACCCCCACCGGCAAAGGTGCTGGCGCGGCCATCTCTCTCAACCGCAACGCCAAAAAACAAAGCGGCGGCGAAAACCAAGCCCCATTCTTTGTCGCCATGCTCGCCGCATTCCAACGGGTTTACGACCTCGGCCCGCGCGAATCTCGCAAGAATCTCGGCATCGTCATCATGGACGAGGCTTTCTCAAAGCTCTCCGGCGACCGCATCGACTCCTGTCTCGAACTTGCTAGAAATTTCGGCCTCCAGCTCATCATGGCATTCCCGGAGGACCGCTTGCCAACCATGATCCAACACGCGGAAACCGTCGTGCAATGCCGCGTCGAGCGCAGCTATGACGAAAAGAGCGGCCAAATCACCAACATCGAAAACTGGGTGGTCAAGGTGGACCGCGACAAGCTCGTGGAAGCCTTGCTATAAAGTTCATCTCAACTCCATGCCGACTCGCTCCCTGGAAAAATACACTTCACCGGGCGAGCTCTTCGTCCGTCATTGAGCAGTTAGGAAAAACACCACCAAAATGACAGCCTCTCCAGCATGGTTAGTCGAATTTCACCGCCGCTGGCACGCCGCGCGTGGCATGCGAGTGAGCGCTGCAAGCCGTGCATTTTCGGTCGATTGGGTGAAATTGTTGGATGCTGCCGGAATCACCAAAGCAGAGGATGAAGCGACGGCATGCCGTGAGGCGGAGGCCTGCGCGCAACTGGTTTTGAAGCGCCATCGCTACCGGAAATATCGAATCGAGCGCGTCACTTTACCACTGGAATCTGAGCCATGGCTGATCGCCCACTTTGGTGGCACCGCAGCGGAACTTCTACAACACACCGCGCTGGAAATCCTCGCCGAGTTTGCCTCTCAGCCCCATGCACGGTTTCCTCGCGAATGGTCGGCACTCTGCGAGTCGTTGCACACAACATTCTCACAAGGTCGCTCGCTCCGCCCATTCCTATGGAACCGACCCGATCTCTTGCGCGAATTGCTCGGCAGCATCAAAATGCTGAGCGAATCCGAATGGCCAACAGGAACCTTGATCCGTGCCGCCAGTGTGGACATTGGACTGGACTCCAAGAGACTCGAGCGCCACCAACGGACTTTCGAGTCGGGACTGTCGCGCTTGTTTGGAATGGAAATCTCACTGAAATCATTGGGGCTCGCAGCGGGAGATGCGCATGTTGAACTCCACGGCCCCGTGTGCCTGCATTTCCCAGATGGCAGCCAGCACGATTTCGACGGGCTCTCCAAGGTGCTGATTTCCGCCGCAGACTTGGCACGCTGCTCGTCAATTTCCACCACCGCAGAACGATTGCTGAGCATCGAAAACCGCAAAACAACCTTTCAGCAATACGCCGCCGCGAACCAAAACCGACGGACGCTGCTTGCCGCAACTTCTTATCCCACGCCCGCATTCTGCCAGCTGCTAGAGAAGCTGCCAGCCTCTCTCCCACATGCGCATTTTGGCGATACCGATCCAGCGGGCTGGCATATTTTACTCAAACTCCGCGAAGCGACCGCAAGGCCGGTCACTGCCTATCAAATGAAATGGCGACCCGCCGCCGCACCAAATCCACTCACTCAGTTTGATCAAAAGCTACTGCCTAAACTTCTATCCCAACCGCTGCTAGACGATGTGATGCAAGAGCTCCAAATCATCGCAAAGCGCCAGGATCGCGGGGACTACGAGCAGGAGACCCTAGGGCCACCTGCTCGTATGGAGCCTTGGTTTTAGTCGGACTGCTCTTCGTTAGCCACTTCATCAGAGGACTCATCCTCAACCGCTGAAGTCGCGCCAGAGTCAGAATCCTCACCATCCGGAATCACCCGCGAGATGTCCTGAAGCTTTTCATTCCCCTTGAGCGTTAGAAGCTTCACTCCTTGGGCGTTTCTACCGGTTTCACGAACTTCAGCCGCCCGAATGCGGATGCTTTGGCCACTGGAGGTCATCAGCATCAGCTCGTCCTCCTCCGTGACCGTGACGGCCCCCACCACAGGACCCGTCTTTTCGGTGACTTTCATGGTGATGATCCCTTTACCACCACGCGACTGCTTGCGGTAATCTTCGAATGTCGTCCGCTTGCCAATCCCATTTTCCGAAGCAACCAACAACGTCGATCCTTCCGTTACCAGAGCTAGGCCGATCACATAGTCACCTTCAACCGGGCGAATTCCCATGACGCCCGCCGTGCCACGACTCAGCGGACGCGTGTCGTCTTCATGGAAGCGCAGACTCATCCCCTCATGCGTGACAAGAATGATCTCATCCCCGCCGGATGTTAGGCGAACACCGATGAGCTCGTTATCCTCCTCAAGGTTGATGGCGATCAGTCCGTCTTTTCGATAGTTTCGAAATTCATTCACCGCGGTCTTCTTCACCTTGCCACTGCGAGTCGCAAAGAAGACGTAACCCGCTTCCTCGCCGAAGGTGATGTCGGTGCCGTGCTCGTCAACCGTGCGCTCGAGACGGAGAAGCGCTGCAATTTTTTCGTCAGGCTTGAGGTTGAGCACATTCTGAATGCTGCGGCCCATCGCAATGCGCGAGCCTTCCGGGAGCTCATACACACGCTCGACATACATCCGACCGGTGTTGGTAAAGAATAACAGATAATCATGCGCTTGAACGCTGAACAGATGCTCAATGAAATCATTCGCCTCATCCTTCTTGGCAGCACGTGTTTCCATCCCCTTAAGCCCCTTCCCACCACGGCCTTGGACGCGGTATTCACTCGATAGAGTGCGCTTGATATATCCGCGATGGGAAAGCGTCACGATCATCGCGTCATTCGCGATGAGATCCTCCATCGCAACCTCACCCACTTCTGCAACAATGCTGCACTTCCGCGGCGTCGCGAACTTCTCTTTGATCTTGCCCAACTCGTCCTTGATGATAAGAAGCACACGCTCCTCGCGAGCAAGGATGTCCAACAGATCCAAAATATCGGCAAGAACGGTGTCATATTCACCCTTCACCTTGTCCCGCTCCATGCCCGTGAGTTGGTAGAGACGAAGTTCGAGAATAGCGTTCACCTGACGCTCACTGAAGGTATAGGTATCTCCAGAAATGGACGCCTGCGAGCGAATCAATATTCCGAGCGACTCCGCAGTTGCAACCGGGAAATTGTAAGCTGCAAGGCGCTCGCGCGCTTCATCGCGGTTCTTCGAGTTGCGAATGATTTTAATGAAATCATCAAGATGCCCAAGCGCGAGAAGGAACGCCTCCAGCAGTTCGGCGCGCTCTTCAGCTTTTCCTAGCAAATAGCGCGTCCGCCGGATCACCACCTCACGGCGGTGCTCAATGTAAGCGTCGATGGATTCCTTGAGCGAGAGCTGCTTTGGACGGTTCTTATGAATCGCCAACATGTTCACGGAGAACGAGGTCTCCATGGAGGTGAGTTTGAAAAGTTGCGCCATGACGACCTGCGGCCGCGCGTCGCGCTTGAGTTCGATCTCAATGCAGGTATCTTCAGCGGATAGATCGCGCATGCCGGAGATCCCGGTTAGGATCTTTTCGTTCACGAGCTCGGCGATGCGCTCTTGGAGCACCGCGCGGTTCACTCCGTAGGGAACGCCGCGAATGATGATCATCGAGCGACCGTTTGGGTTTTCCTCGATCTCCATCTTACCACGCAGACGCATGGAACCGCGTCCCGTACGGAAGTATTCCTCAATGCCGCGAATGCCACGGATCTCGCAAGCTACCGGGAAGTCCGGGCCCTTGATGTGCTGCATCAACTCAGGCAGCGTGATTTCCGGATTGTCAATCTGCGCGCAGATGCCGTCCACCACCTCACCAAGATTGTGCGACGCTAGATTGGTCGCCATGCCCACCGCGATGCCCGTGCTGCCATTGACGAGAAAGTTCGGAAATGCCGAGGGCAGAACGGACGGCTCCAACTGAGACCCGTCATAGTTAGGTATGAGATCGACGGTGTCCTTGTCCAAGTCATCCATCATCGCCAATCCCAAAGGGTGCAGCCGTGCCTCCGTATAACGCATCGACGCCGCAGAGTCACCTTCCACCGAACCGAAGTTTCCTTGCCCATCAATAAGCATTTCTCGCATCGACCATGGTTGACCCATGTTAACCAGCGAGGTGTAAATCGACATGTCACCGTGCGGGTGAAAATTACCCATCGTTTCACCCACGATCTTGGCGCACTTGACGTGTGCTTTCCCCGGCCCCACGCCGAGCTGGCGCATCGCGTAAAGAATGCGCCGCTGGGATGGCTTCAGACCGTCCCGGACATCGGGAAGTGCACGGGAAATAATCACCGACATCGAGTATTCCAAGAAGGACTTGGAAAGTTCTTCGGCGACGTTGATCGGTTTAATGTTAGCTTCAGACATAGGAGAAATTAGTGGATCATCGATCAAAAGTCATGAATGGCGATCTGACTGCGAACCGATGGATTTGGGAGTGGCGTTGCGGCGTTGGTGAATGGATTCAAGAGCGCGGGAGATTTCCAGATCATGCTAGGATGGCTTGGATTGCTCCCCTCTCATGAGCCTTCGTAAATTCGTTAGACATCAAGATTTCTAACATTCAAGGCATTATCCTCGATGAACCGCTTGCGGGGCTCGACAATGTCACCCATGAGGACGTCGAACATCTTGTCGGCTTCCACCGCATTGTCCTCGTCCAAGCGGACGCGGAGGAACTGGCGGACTTCCGGGTCCATCGTGGTTTCAAAAAGCTGCTTGGCATTCATTTCACCAAGACCCTTGAAGCGCTTGATCTGGACACCGCGGCTGGCAATTTCCAGAACCTTCGCAAGGATTTCCGGCACGGCGAAAACCGGGGTGATCTTCTGCTTGTCAACATCACCTTCGATGAGTTCAAAGATCGGGGTGTCGTCATTGAAGAAAACTTCCGTGTTGATGCCACACTCGGTGAGACGAGAGAAAATCCGGGCAATCGCGTGAGATTCATGAAGCTCATGCAGATTCGCGCGGCGAGATGGGCCGGTTTGAGCCGCGAGTTCTTCTTCACTCAGGATTTCATCAAACAAGCGAAGGTCGCGGTTCTGAGCGGCAAAGGCGCGGAGATCCGCTTCTTTGGAAAAGTAAATCAAACTCTCATCATTGCCGATGCGGATGCGAACCATAAACTCCGGCAAATGACCCTCCACTCGCGCCGCAAGATAGTTTTTGAAGTTGCCACCGTTCCCTTCAATCGTGGCGGAAAACCTGGAAAGTGAAGATAAATTTTCCAAAATCACCTTGAGCTCATCTGCTGTGAAACTGCGCGATTGATCATGCGTCCGGAGCTCGACTTCACCCGCTCCAAGATCAATCAGAATGCGGTTGAGCTGATCGTTGTCCTGCACGTATTCCTGCCGCTTTTTCCGGCTGACGAGGTAGAGCGGCGGCTGGGCAATGTAAAGATAGCCGCTCTTCACCAAGGCCGGCATGTGACGACAGAAGAAGGTCAGCAACAAGGTGCGGATGTGAGAACCGTCAACGTCGGCATCGGTCATGATGACGATTTTATGATAGCGGACCTTCGCAATGTTGAAGGCTCCTTCCTGATCTCCATCACCGATCCCTGCTCCGATCGCCGTGATCATCGACTGGATTTCCTTGTTCTGAAGTGCGCGGTGAAGACGGGATTTCTCAACATTGATCAGCTTTCCACGGAGCGGCAAAATCGCCTGGGTCCGACGATCGCGGCCCTGTTTGGCAGAACCACCGGCGGAGTCACCTTCGACAATATAAAGCTCGGACTTTGCTGGATCCCGCTCCGAACAATCTGCCAGCTTGCCCGGCAGGCCACCGCCTGATAGAGCGGACTTGCGCACGGTTTCCCGCGCTTTTCTTGCGGCCTCGCGCGCTCGTGCGGCGTTCACAGACTTCTCAATGATCCTCTTGGCAAGCCCCGGATTCTCATCAAAGAACTGCATCAAACCTTCATACACAATCGATGAAATCACCCCTTCAATCTCGCTGTTTACCAGCTTGTCCTTGGTCTGCGAGCTGAAGCGGGGATTCGGCATCTTCACCGAAATGATCGCAATCAAACCCTCGCGAACATCATCCCCCGTTAGAGCGGGATCCTTGTCCTTGAGAATTTTATTT
>JBILPN010000604.1:0-2796 GCA_044373865.1 Luteolibacter sp.
GTTTTGGAAAAAATTCATGCCTAACAAGCCTCTCTGTGAAACAATCGTTAGTGTCGAGTTCTTCAAACCTCTTTGCAGGTTTCTCGACCTTTCCCGGTCCCGCCGAAACTGCCCTGCCCTTCCGGACCCGCTTTGGCTCGAGGCCGGCGTCCGGCGTTGCCTGAGCCTGGTGCAAAGCGGCCGGGATTTTCTTCAGCATCTGGCAAACAACGGGAGACAGAAATAACGAGAGACAGAAAAAATCAGTTTCTTCTTGCTTGCGGTCGGCAGGATCCTTGTTTTCGGGCGGGCCGAATGTCGATGAGTTGGCCGTGTTGACCGAGCGCCACTTCATTGGGAGACACAGGCGCGTGCTGCCAATTACGCAGGCGAGTGGATGGTGACTTGGACGACGGGGTTTGTGAGGATTTGTCGCGAGCGGCGGTGTCCTCCTGTTTTCCGCAGCACACCACTGCGGCGCCCCCCTTGTGCGCTCGCCATCGTCTTCAAACGCAGCGCCGAACCTTTGGGCTTCCCGTCTTCAGTCTCAACTGCTGGGGATTTGAGGGCAAAAAAAACCGTCAGCAGAAGGCCTGCTGACGGGTGCTTGAAGAATGGGTGTGGCCGAGGAAACTCAGTATTTTTGAGTGCGGCTGTGTGCGTAGCCGCCATCGAAACCAAGTTCTGGTGGGAACTCGGAGAGGCCGTCGTGCGGATTCATTTCGATCCGATTGTCTTCACCGCAACGCTCATAAGGAGGCTTGAAGGTGCCGCGATAGGTTGGGCAGGTGAAGGTGATCAATTCGTAGAAACCGTAACCAAGGCGGCGCATGGCGCGGTTCGTGCCATCGACAGCGCCGTAAGTGAAGCCGGCTTTGCGGCCGTATTGCTCATTCTTGCGGACGATCTGTTCAGGAATCTCGATGACCCCGTAAACGATGTTGCTGAGTGCGCGACCCAGCTTGCGTGTTGAGGTGTAGGTCGAGGCTGGTGGTGCTTGGATGTCGGCGGCAACAAAGCCGCTCAGGGCGGCAAAGGTGGTAGCGATGACGAGGAGTTTTTTCATGCTTGAGCGAGCTTAGTGAATGAGGGTGGGGCTTGGCAACGGATTTTTCCGGAATCCGTGATTTTTTAGAGTTCGAAGCTGAGGACGCGGATGATTCCGGGGGTGCTGCGCAGGGAATGAAGGAGTTCTGCGGTTGGTTCGGTATCGACTTCGATGACCGTGACGGCGCGCGTTTGGTCGCTGGTGCGGCTAAGGGCCATGTTGGCGATGTTGACGGAGGCGTTGCCAAGATTGGTGCCGATGGTTCCGACGATGCCTGGGCGGTCGTCATTTTCGACGAAGAGGAATTTCCCGGTGGGGTTGGTTTCGACGTTGTGCCCGGCGATGTGAACGATGCGTGCGGATGTTCCAAAGAAGGTTCCGGCGACGGTGCAGATTTCGTCGCCTTTGATGGCGGAAACCTCGATGAGTTCGGTGCAATTGGTTGCGAGAGCGACGGTGGATTCCGTGACGCGGAGGCCATGGGCTTTGGCGATGGCGGGCGCGTTGACGAGATTGACTTGCGCCTCGTGGTGAGCAGCGGCGAGGTAGCCGGTGAGCACCTTGCGAGTGATCAGTTCCGTATCCAGTTCCGAGACGGGGCCGAGGTATGAGACGCGGATGCCATCGCACTGAGAAGGTGCGATTTTGGACAAGAGTGTTCCGAGTGAGTTCGCGAGATCCAAGTAAGGGCCGACGCTTTCCAGGGTGCGGCTGTCGAGATTGGGCATGTTGACCGCGTTGACGATTTCCCCGGTGAGGAGGAAATTTTTCACTTGGTGAGCAACCTCGATGCCGACGTTTTCTTGGGCCTCCGCGGTGGAAGCGCCAAGGTGTGGAGTGAAGACGGCTTTTTTGGCGGAAAAGAGTGGGAAGTCTGCGGGTGGGGGCTCCACTTCGTACACGTCGAGAGCGATGCCGCCGAGGTGTCCGGCGTCGATGGAGGCCTTGGCGGCCGCTTCATCCACGAGTCCGCCACGAGCGCAGTTCACGATGAGAGCGCCTGGGTTCATGAGGGCGATGCGCTCGGAATCCAAGATGTGTTTGGTTTCCGGAGTGAGCGGGATGTGGAGGGTGACCACGTCTGCGCCGGTGAGGGCGATGGCCGCGCTTTCTGCGAGTTCCACCTTTAGGGATTGGGCGCGTGCAGCAGTGAGGAAGGGGTCGAAGGCGACGACCGTCATGCCGAAGGCTTGTGCGCGTTTGGCAAACTCGGTGCCGATGCGTCCCATGCCGAGGATGGCGAGTCGTTTGCCGAACATTTCGACACCTTGGAGGGATTTGCGGTCCCAGCGGCCGGCGATCATCGAGCTGTGGGCTTGTCCGATGTTGCGAGCGAGCGAGAGCATGAGAGCAAAGGCGTGCTCTGCGGTGGAGATCGTGTTGCCGCTGGGTGTATTCATCACCACGACGCCGTGGTCGGTTGCGGCGGAGCGGTCGATGTTGTCAACGCCGACGCCGGCGCGGCCGATGGCTTTGAGATTTTTCGCGGCGGCGAAGACTTCCGGGGTGACCTTGGTTTCGGAGCGGATGACGAGACCGTGGTAGTCGCCAATGATCTTGAGGAGCTCATCCGGTTTGAGGCCGGTGATGACGTCCACGGAGATTTCCGGGGCTGAGCGGAGAGCGTCCACACCTTTTTCTGAGATGGGATCCGAAACCAACACGCGATAACTTGCCATAGGCGGGGGGGAGTAACCTAGGGATGCATTGCTGGCAAGGGTTTGCGCGAGGAAATTGCAACGGGGTGGCTGGGAGGGCTCACTTCATGT
>JBILPN010000605.1:0-2785 GCA_044373865.1 Luteolibacter sp.
CAGATCCGCGGGCAACAAGGCGACATCCAAGTCGCCATCCTGCGCGACGTAGTTTTTGCTCATGCCCGTGCCATTGGCGTTTTGTGCGATCGTTAGAGTGTAGCCCCGCTTGAGCCGGAATGAGGAGACCCGGTTTGCCAGTCCGAAATTGCCGTCGTTATAGGCAAAGTAGGGCAAGAGCGTGCTGCTCTCGCCCGTGAATGAGGGGCCGTCGAAAAGTTCGAGCGGTCGGAATCCCGAACCATGGGGAATGACCACCGCGCCGTCGCCGAACTGGGCGATGCGGCAGTTTGTGTTGAGCACCGCATTTGCACCATCGATCCGAATTTGCCCGAGCAATGCCGAGTTCACTGCGGAAGGTCTGAGCGCGGTGAAGCGCAGCCATGCGTCGGGGCCCGTGAGAAGAAGGGTGCTGCCGCTGATCGGGTTGCCAGTTCCGGTGATGCGCAGCTCGGAGCGGCCGTTCACGCTGACGGTCGTGTTGATCAGGGTGGCGTGGGTCTGGATGTCGTTGTTGAGGGTCAGTGTCTGCGCGGCAGCGGCTGAACTCAGGAACACAAGCAGCAGTGTGGTCCGGACACGAGTAAGAAGAGCCATCATAAATTGATAGGATGGGGGCATTTTAAGGGCTTTTTTGGGTTTTTTGAAGCGGATTGGTCAAACGTTGATCGATGATGCATCTTGCTGTCGGGACTGCGTCACCATGACCCTCCAAGACAGACTACGAAATTCAACGTGAAAGCCCGACACGCGGATCGAAAAAACTTTGAATCTTCCTCGCTGCTGACGTTTTAGTCATGAAATCCATCAATGGTATTCAACTCGCTTGTAGGAATACCCTTTTATGAAAACGAAGGCTGGGAGAATGCCCGAAGGGCTGCGCCAGCGGCAAATCCAAAAGTCTGAAACTTTTCCCATTACGAAGCAAGTAAGGTCCTCATGGGACATCGAACACATCGATGATTTGACCACTCGTCTGCTAGGAAATGCCGATGTGCTGAACATCAATCAGGATGACAAAAAGGAAACCGTCATGCTCGAAAATCTAGCAGATTGATCGATCCGTGGCACCACTCAGGTTTGGATTGTTGGAGAAATCCTAAGTTTTCGCTCGCAATTTCGAGGCTTGTCTTTGTCATGGCTGGCATCGGCATTCCCGCGACTCGATTCAATCGTGCTATGAAAAAAAACCTACTCATCACCGCCCTTCTCATCTCCATGCCCAGCCTCCATGCGGAGGAATATGCGGCTGGAGTGCCCAAGCCCAGCCATGCCGAGGTCAGCTACGGCCCGCACGAACGTAATGTTCTCGATTTTTGGCAGGCGAAATCGGACAAGCCGACGCCACTCGTCTTGGTGATCCATGGCGGTGGGTGGAACACAGGAAGCAAGGAGTTGGTGAGCCGTTTCGCGGATGTGCGTGCGCTGCTGGATGCGGGGATCTCGGTTGCTGCTAACAACTACCGGCTGATGGCTCACGCCAGGGATGTCGTTCCGCCGGTCAAGGCTCCCATGCACGATTCCGCGCGCGCGCTGCAGTTTCTCCGCAGCAAGGCGAGGGAGTGGAACATTGACCCGAGGCGGGTCGCCGCAGCTGGCGGCTCTGCGGGTGCTTGCACCAGTCTCTGGCTCGCCTATCACGACGATCTCGCTGACCCGAAAAGCGAAGATCCCGTTTCCCGTCAGTCCACGCGCTTTCTTTACGTTGCCGTAATGGGAGCGCAGACGACTCTCGATCCGGAGCAGATGACGGAATGGACTCCCAACAGCAAATACGGCGGCCACGCTTTCGGAAAAAGAGACTTCCCACAATTCCTGTCCGACCGGGAAAGCATCCTGCCTTGGATCGCGGAATACTCACCTTATGCGCTGGCCAGCAAGGATGATCCGGATGTGACCATTTTCTACAATACCCCTCCCGCGATGGGGAAAAAACAGAAAGACCCGACCCACTCGGCGAACTTCGGCATTGGCCTCCAGCGACACTGCAAGGCACTCGGCATCGGATGTGAGGTGATCTATCCAGACAAAACGAATAGCAAACAGGAAACTCCCACCGCATCCCTGATCAGGATACTGGCGGCCCGCTGAGCCATTGCCCGCGGCCCTCTTCATAACCATGAGAAATTTGTTCCTACTGCTCGCAGCGTCCATGTTGGCCTTCGCACAGCAAAAGCCCAACCTCCTCCTCATCTACGCCGACGACCTCGGCTACGGCGACGTGCAATGCTACAATCCCGAAAACAACGGTGTCCAACATTGAAGTAAAAACGTCCTTCTTGAGTGGCCTCCATGCGCACCAGAAGGCCGCTGGCGGGATTTGGGCTGCCGCAACATCGACGTCCAAAAGTCCTGATTTCCGGTTCCCTTCGTGCGGCAGGTATGAACCCCTGCGTGGCCGTAGCGAGCCTTCTTTTCGCTAGGTCGTTCAAGGTCATTTTTGGCTAAAACCGCCTCAGATTGGCTCAAATAACCCTTCACGCAGAAGCTACGATTTTTCCGAAAAAATCCATTCCTCTACCTCTATCTTTACCCGACACCTTCGGTAGCCCGACCTTTGCTTACTTCATCGCCCCTCTTGTTGTATTCCAACAAGCCGCTAAAAACCAATGGATCGAAAAGAGCTTTGATGACCTCAAGAACAACAAAAACTCCACGAGATCAAAGCTTGGGCGTCGAGTCTTGATGCCAAGCGCATGGAAGCCGCCTTCATCGTGCCCGCCTACAAGCTCAGTCAACTGCTGCATGAAAGAGTCAAGAAAGTCGAGGAAGATCGAGAAAATCG
>JBILPN010000072.1:0-9782 GCA_044373865.1 Luteolibacter sp.
CCTCCACCACGCCGGCCTGCTGCCGAAATACAGGTTGTTAGTCGAAAAACTCACCGCCCGCGGCCTGCTCAAGGTCGTCTGCGGCACCGATACCCTCGGTGTCGGCATTAACTTCGTCATGTATGACTAGTTCATGAGCCGTGTGAAATCGAGAGCGATGCCCCAATTTACGACAGTGACGAATTTGGCTTTCCTTCATCTGTCATTTTGACGTGGAACGCCTTCAACAGGTGGAGAAAATTGAATCAGCATTTTCAATAACTTACGCTTTTCTTCCTTTTGAGGATCCTCTTCTTCGCCGAGCTTCTCAAGTTTTTCCACCAAATTCTTGGTAAGATCGGAACCGACCCAGCCCTTTAGGATCGCGTAACACACATAGATATTTTCCGCCGACTCTGCTGGATCGACAGGGTTGCCAGAAGTGTAAATCATGCCCGCCTTAAAATCGATCAAATCCATAAGATCCGTAGCTAGACTTCTGAAATTATACACTCGGACAATCTCAATGGCGTTACGCTTTTGGAATACCGTGCCTTCTCGCAATGCGACTTGACACAGTCGCTCGATTTCGCGGATCCTTTGAGATTCCAAAATGATATCAGGATGAAGTTCCGGTCCTTCCCGCACCTTCAAAATTTCTGATACCGATAGCGACTCAAGCTTCCCTTGGGGAGCCTTCTGGAAGGGGTCCTCGGCTTTCGCAACCGCGAGAGCTAAGCAAGCCACGAAAATGACAGTCGGATATTTCATACTTTCAGGGGTTGTTTACGGGATCATGGTTGCCAGGTGTCACAACATTTCTCTTTCCCGGCTTGTCTTGGATTCCATTGTTAGTTTGCAACCACCAGATTTTGGCGAACCATTTTTCTTTTGCTGAAGCCCGCGAGCCTTCCTTGCCTGGGTTGACTGTATCTCCATTCAAATCCATGTTTTAAAACCACGAGAAATTAACCCGATTGCGAATCTGCAAGAAGGACATAGACTCCCCAACCTATTCCTTTGATCTAACGAAGAAATAACTCTATCAAACAATCTTTGATCAAGGAAGCCTTCCGCCGCGCTACTGCGGGCTTTTCTGACAGCGGAAAGCACATTCGGCCCGCTGATTTCTAACAATGCAGCACAGGCCGGGTAGTCAGGGATGCCTTCGATGCCTCGAACTCCCGATCCAAATTGGAGGGGATTTGCCAATGTGATATTAGCGATCAAAAGGTCGATCGCTTTCTCTGAACGCATGATACCAAGCAGCCTCGCAGCAACGCGCTTTTGTGGCTCCTGACCGTTTTTTAACATTTCCAAACACTCTTCCCGTAGAACATTCAGTTCATCTTCAACTGGTTTGGCGGTCGCGCTGGCTAAATCAACCGGCCTTTCTTCAAACACCTTTTTGGCCCTCCTGTGGGAGCGAATCATGTTAGTTTCAGTGGCAGAAGTCATCAGAAGTTGGCAGTGTTCAGGGAGGAAAGTTTCAAGTTTTCAGTGTTTAGTTTTCAGGGAAGACGAAGCATCAGGCGTATGAGAGTTTGAGGTGGGATCGGGGATGGGGTCGTGGCTCATGGATTAACATCAAGCAGGCACGAAGCGCAGTTCCACCTTCAGACCGAGAGCCGCGGCGGCTTTTCCGAGGCTGGCCACGGTGAGCTAGGGGTTTGAGGGCTCGAGCATTCGTTCCAGCGATGCCGGGCTGGTTTTCATGCGCGATGCCAGTTCGGTCTTGGCAACTTGCTCTTGCTTGAGGATCTGCTAGAGTTGAAGGGAAACCAAGCGCTCGAGGGCCAGCACTTCCACCTCGGGAAGGATGCCTTCCCCGGCGAGGAAATCGCGAAAGCCGCTGCCACGGTGGGCGTTTTGAGATGCTTTTGTTTTCATCGGTTGATTGAATCCTCACGGCATATTTCAAGCCGCGTGCGGTGTGACCTCACGGCTTATCTTCTCACCCTTCTCCCGCTCGACCCGCATCAGTTCGTAATCCAACTGGAGCCGCAACCAGAGGCCAGGAGAGGTTCCGAAGTAGCGGCTCAGGCGCAAATCGTATTCCGGCGTGCAGCGACGACGACCTTTCTTCATGTCCGTCAGATGGGGCGAGGGTATTCCCGTCATCCGCGAGACTTCTGCTTGCGAGACGTCCCATTCGTCCAAGGTTTCACGGAGCGTTTCTGCGAAGAAATTCATCAGCGGGATCAGTTCGGTAGTTCGTTTCATGGTCATCAATGGTAGTCGGTGATTTTCACATCGGACGCCTTCCCGTCATTCCAACGGAAAACCAAGCGCCACTGTTGATTGATTCTCATGCTCCAGAAACCCTTGAGATCGCCGGAGAAGGATTCGAGGCGGTTGCTGGGTGGGATTCCCAAATCCTCCAGAATTTCGGCAGCGTGAATATGCCGGAGCCGCATAAAGGCTCGCTCCTGAATTTCTCCCGGCAGTCGTTTCGACCGACCACCGTTCCAGATCTTTTCGGTTTCCTTACATGAGAAATCCTCAATTACTCCAAAGACGTTACCGTTTTAGGGTATGGATGCACCCAGAAAATCTCTTCCGCGTTCACTTCATCCGAAAAACTTTGCGCCCCTCCGCGCCCTTTGCGCCCTTTGCGCCTTTTGCGCCTTTCCGCCAAACTCTTCCTACCCTAATCTCCCCGCATGTCCGCACTGCTCAGCCGCAAAAATCTCCCCGAAAACCCCACCGCGGACGACATCCTCAACGCCTTCCTCGACTACCTGACCGCCACCGGCACCGAGCCCTACGACCACCAGGAGGAAGCCATTCTCGAACTCTTCGCTGGCAACAACGTCATCCTCAACACTCCCACCGGCTCCGGGAAATCACTCGTCGCCCTCGCGCTCCAGTTCAAATCCCTCTGCCAAGGACGCCGCTCCTACTACACCGTCCCGATCAAGGCGCTCGCCAACGAGAAATTCCTCTCCCTCTGCCACGTCCTCGGCCCGGAAAACGTCGGCATGATCACCGGCGACGCCACCGTCAACCACGACGCCCCGGTCATCTGCTGCACCGCCGAGATCCTCGCCAACATCGCCCTCCGTGACGGCGCGCACGCCAAAGTGGACGACGTCATCATGGACGAGTTCCACTACTACTCCGACCACTCGCGCGGCGCCGCCTGGCAAATCCCGCTTCTGACATTGCCGCGCGCCCGCTTCCTCCTGATGTCCGCCACCCTCGGCGATTCGGCCTCATTTTCCAAAGGCCTCACCGCGCTAACCGGCGCGCCCACCACCCTCGTCCAGTCCGACCAACGCCCGGTCCCGCTTGAATTCGAATACTCCACCACCCAGCTCCAGGAAAAAGTCGCCGAACTCAACGAACAAGGTCGCTCGCCCGTTTACCTTGTCCACTTCACCCAGAACGCCTGCGCCGACACCGCCCGCGACCTGCTCTCCACCAACTTCTGCACCAAGGAGGAAAAGCAAGCCATCGCACGCGCCCTTGACGACGCCGATTTCCGCTCACCCTACGGCCGCGAACTCTCAAAAATCCTCCGCCACGGCGTCGGCATCCACCACGCCGGCCTGCTGCCGAAATACCGGTTGTTAGTGGAAAAACTCACCTCCCGCGGCACAGGCAACCTCGGCATCAACGTTCCCTCCCACGCCGTTATATAATTCAACTTTCAAACTCTAGACCCCATTTTCACGACGGAAGTTATCTAAAATGTCCTGGCGGTCCGCACTATTGCTCATCGAATAAAGTCCAGCAAACGATAAGAAGTTTGGGCTATTTTCTTGGCGATACTCTTACAATGACCATATCCATCAGTTTACTCTCAAGAGAGTCAGCCGCTGATGACAATCGAGCTTTTTTGACTGCGGCAAGTACATTTGGACCACCGATATATACTAGTGCAGCGCAAGCTGGATAGTCTTCGATACCTTCTATTCCCGGAACTCCGGATCCTGAACGAAGAATTTCCGCTAAGGTAATATTCGCAACGAGCAGATCAATCGCCTGCTCCGAACGCAGAACGCCCAATAGCCTGGCAGCTATTTTTTTTTCAGAATCTTGACCGCTTCGCAAATATTCCAAGCAAGAATCACGCAGTCGATAGAGTTCGATTTCAACCGGTTTCGTCACAGTTTCAGATGAGTGGACCACTTTAGTCGAAAACGCCATTTTTGATAGGTCCATGAGAGAAACTGCACCTTCTTGACCGGATGAATTTTCGCTAAAAGACAGCGCCAACATAAAAATTAGAATCAAGAAATTATCTTTCATGGAGTTAGTAAGGGCAAATGGGAAGACGTCTTAATGAAATTATGAATTGGTAGTCCGGTAGAGTCGTTTCCGAGTTTTTTGATGAGAGAACCTACAGATTCGACTGCCCACAGTCGCGCTAACCACGGCTCTTTTGTAGAACATACGGAACCGGCGCGATCAGCGTCGACAACGTTACCTGTAGCCGTTATATACGCAGTAGGTCGAAAGACCGCTCCAGCGGGTCCGAATGCCACGCGAACATATTCGAAAAAATTGCCACGGTAGACAAGGCTATAACCGGCAGCCATTACACCAACGAACTCCTGTTGAGGTCGGTCAAAGGAATAAATATGTCCATTTTTTGGGATAACATCTTCATCAGGAAGATTAGGATCATCGTCATTGGGCAAGATACTTGCTGGAAAAGGTTCTCCATTCAAATTACCAGGCGGAAATCCTCCCCGTAATGTTTCTTTCTGCCTGGTGACGTCGAACTTCACACGATTCACAGTTTCCATTCCGGGGGGCATGACCTTAAACTCGTGGAGAATTGCGCCATTCACACTGCCGCCACCGGGGCCGCTTACCAAATTGACACCCAAGCCGGGAGCGGCGGTAACCAAGTTTTTGACACCGGCATCATCAAGGTCCGGAGGAGCTACAATACCGGTATTATAACCCTTCACATATGTTACCCAGATCGCAGTCGCCTTCACCATGTCCTCGACGCCATCGTAGTATATCTTGAAAATTTTATCCCGCTTAGTATCGCTGGCCTTGGTGAATTCGGCGAGATAAATCTGGGGGAGAGTGTTCACATCAATCGCCGCCATTTCCGCGGCGGTCAGTTTTCCCGCGGTCTTATCAATGCTTTTCCATATTACAACATTCGTGGGAATCTCGAGTTTGACCGTTCCTCCACGGTTGGCGGCCGGCGCGTTTATTTTCAACTGACACATATCAACCTCTAATGGCACGACTAGATCCTGATTGTCGGGAGTGCCATTGCCATCGGTATCGTTCAGATTGGCTACTGCAAACACTCCTATTTTATTCTCCTCATCGTAACCCTCGACAAGGTCCCCTCCCTGGCTGTCCGCCATCTGGAGGCTGATACTATTGTGCGCCGCAGAGGCTTGCGGATTACATACCAAGCTAATCAAACCGATTTGAAACGAAAGTCCAATCTCAAGAAGGGACATAAAAAGGAGCTTCATATCAGGAAATTTGAAGGATCTCATAATCAAGGGCATCTTTCATAGCCTTTAGCAATTTGGCTTCATAGGCCAGCGGAATTGCCGGAACTTCTATCCTCCTGAGCAAGTGGTAGCTTTTGCATTCCGTTTGCCACTCACTGATCAGCGCAGGTCTTCCTGAGAAGCACTCTCTCGCGCTCACGGCAAAGGCGGTTGCAGTGGATTCGTCGCCCCGGACCAATGCCCTGAGGCCAAGCCAGTAGTGAGCGGCTGCAGCAGAGCGGTGTTTGGGGCACTCTTGAACGATCCACTCAAAGCAAGTGAACGCCGTTTGATATTCTTTGGTTGCAATCAACCAACCCGCATAAGCGCTTCCCAAGATTACGTAACCTTCCGGCGACTCTCGGTTTCCATTCAGGATCTCGCTGGCCAGCTTGACAGCGTCATTTTTCCGTCCGACGTCGATCATCGCAAGAAACACCAGAGATAAGTAATTATACCAAATGGAGCCACCACATTTTTCGAACTCGGTAATTTCGCTTGAACCGAGTTTCTCCCATCTTATGAGAAGCAACTTGGACTTACGCACGTCGTAATATTGTCGCCGCGCCAAGTATTCTAGAATGGCGAGAGTGCCACGAGGGGTGGTTTCCTTCTTAAGTGCCAGATCGACAAGGATTTCTCCCCGGGCTGCCGCTTCATCTAGCAAATCGTAGAAATCATCCCCGCCAAGATTGAGTTGGCGTGCGACATCAAATACCAATCTAAAATCGGCGGAATTGCTGACAATCGAACGTATCGACGCGCGGATTCCGTCCAAATCAATATCCTCCTCGTCCAGCGTTGCGAGCTGCGCAAATGCGCGCAAAGTGGCCTGGGCACGGAATCGTTCTGGAACTTGTGTGTTCTCGGCCAATTTTAGATACCATTCCGCTGCCGGCTTCGCTTGTCCCAAGGAGGATTCGAGAACCGCTAAAGACCAGATCGCCTTGCCCCACCCCGCACTACCTGCGGGTTGCTCACCAACGAGTTCCAGGAACATGCTTTTCGCCATTTCATAGCTCTGTGCCTTGATTGCTCCGTGGGCCATCGAATGGCGCAGCTTAAGGGTGTGAGAGCGCCCAAATCTTTTTCTGGAAATTTGAAGCAGTGGCTCCAGTTGGGGGATTTGGTTGGAAAGAAGGGCAAAGCGCACATGGTCTTTCCCATGAGCTATGAGTTCGGAAGGGGACGAATTCGGACGTCGGAAAAGCTCCAAGGATTTGTTCGCGATCCAAGCCGGATCACCCTCTGGGTCCAGCTTGATGGCAGCGGTTAAGATTTTCTCAATTTCAACGGTAATTACAGGATCTCCGGCTTCTTTGCGAGAAAGGTAAAAGTTCGCGAGATCGTTCCACGCTGGATCGCTGTGCGCCCTTAGAGATCGGATAATGTTCCAAACCGAAGCTGCCCAAATACGTCCTTTGCTGTTTTGTTTGAGACTTTCCAGCAAGACAGGTTCGAGAATCGGCGACGAGCCTTGGCGAGCCCGCGCGTCGATGTACAATTGCCAAGCACTTATCGTTTTGGCTTGGAAGCGTCCTACTTGCAGGGATTCACGGGCGTATCTTTCGGCGAGTGCGGCATCGTCGGAGGCAAGTGCCAGTTTAGCAAGACACTGTCTTGCCCGTGATCCTCCGTTTGGAGATAATACGATTACCTTTTCCAAATAGGATTTGGCGTCATCGGTATAGCCTCGCTCCATAAAGGCATTCGCCAACTTTGTAAGCGCGACGGTGAGTCTTGGAGGCCGGGGCATCACAAGCAGCTTTCCTTGGGATATCACCTGAGCCGGAGTAGCCGCAGCGAGTAGATCGAAAGTTTCGTTGATTTTCTCAAACTCACTCTGAAGAGCTAGAGCGGCATTCTTTGCCTCATCGTATTGTGAAGATCCAAGGTAAGCGCGGATGGTGCCCAAGCCTGCCCGCAGAACCAGATTCATATCCGATGCACGTCTTGCGAATACAGCTGCCCTCTTAAAGGCTGCGGCTGCATCCGAGTGACGGGCCAATATGGATTCGGATTCCGCGACCAAAAGAATAACACTCGCTTTCTCCAGATCTGAATTGGAGCGATTCGCGAGATTATTCAACTGAACCAAGCCCTCTTCATGCCTCCCGGCAGCAATCACATTCCTTGCAGTTCTGAGGGCGCACGAAAAACTTGATCCCTGCGCTAGTGAGACCTGTTGACGTTTTTGATAGCGCGATCTTTTCATATTGAGAAAGTGACCGCTGCCACGTTGATAACGGGCAGCGGTGTTTGCAGACCATCGATCAACTCATAGCCCTTGTTAGGCGAGACGAAGGATCGTTTGCGGTGTCTGTATGAGCGACCCACACGGGAACCGAGCGGTCGCGAATGCTGGCGATGGCGTCTCGGACCGAATCGAATCTCGCCCGCTTCATGAAACGGGCAAAAGACTCGGAGTAGTTGACGCCTTCTACCGGCAGCAAGCAAATCGTGCCGCGATGGGCGGAACGCCGGGAGGCGACTCCGTATCCGATGATCGCGACTCCTGCGGCAAGAATGCCGGAGGTGGCTACGAACTTTCGACGACTGACTGTTTGCATGTAAGTCAAAGCAGCATAGTTTGTGCCTATGTGGAAACATTATTTGTGGAATTTTTTGTCCAATGGCCCTGCGAGCGCACTGATCCTTTTCGCTTTATTTTGCCCTGCTGTTCTATGGGGTGGGAATGTCGCCTGGTTTTACGCGCTCGACAGTGATAAAGTTGCGTTAGAAGCGAGTTCTGGCCCCCCCACAAGGACGATTACTCTGCAAGGCGGAACCGTAGTGAGCGAATACCGTGTCGGACCTCACAAGATCGTGGCGGCGAAGATGGGATCCGGGTGCGTTTCCACAGCAGTGACAGTTGCTAGAGTATTGGCGCTTAACCCGGTGGATCGGGTCATATCAACCGGCCCAGCCGGAGGAATAGGTGACTTGGTGAAAAGGGGAGACTGGCTCAGAATCGGCGAGGTGACAGCTTGGCAGCAGGGACGCGCTGGGGAGGGAGGCCGTATTTTTTCAGCGGAGCATGCCGTGAAAAGAGTTGGAACCATTCTCACCGACTGGCCCGCTGGGGAATGGCAGACGATGCAGGAGGTGAAGCTCGTTTCGGGAGAGGTTTTCGTGGCATCCAGCGAGAAGCGCGGGGAATTGGCAAATGGGTTTCAGGCTCAAATCGTGGAGATGAATGCGTTCGGGCTGTTGGCAGCCTTAGAGGGAACCAACGTGAAAATATTGATCCTTAGAGTAGTGAGCGATTTCGCTAACGAGCGAGCGGGCGAGGATTTTTCCGCATTTCTAAAAACCTACAAGGGAGAGGGAGGCGCGATGGTAGCGGACTTGATTCGAAAATTGCCTGTCGGACAAAACGAGCCTGCCGCCCATGAAGCGCTTAGAAAATTGTTGGAGGAGTGATTTCCCGCAGAGCTATGGCGTCTGAATTCATCCACCTCGTGAAATTTTACATCTTTGCGGTAAATTCTTTCTCAGCCACAATCCCCGCATGACCGCCCCGCTCAGCCGCAAGAATCTCCCCGAAAACCCCACTGCGGACGACATCCTCAACGCCTTCCTCGACTACCTGACCGCCACCGGCACCGAGCCCTACGACCACCAGGAGGAAGCCATTCTCGAACTCTTCGCTGGCAACAACGTCATCCTCAACACCCCCACCGGCTCCGGGAAATCGCTGGTCGCCCTCGCGCTCCAGTTCAAATCCCTCTGCCAAGGCCGCCGCTCCTACTACACCGTCCCGATCAAAGCCCTCGCCAACGAGAAATTCCTCTCCCTCTGCCACGTCCTCGGCCCGGAAAACGTCGGCATGATCACCGGCGACGCCACCGTCAACCACGACGCGCCCGTCATCTGCTGCACCGCCGAAATCCTCGCCAACATCGCCCTCCGCGACGGCGCGCACGCCAAAGTGGACGACGTCATCATGGACGAGTTCCATTACTACTCCGACCACTCGCGCGGCGCCGCCTGGCAAATCCCGCTGCTCACCTTGCCGCGCGCCCGCTTCCTCCTGATGTCCGCCACCCTCGGCGACTCGTCGTTTTTCTCCAAACAACTCACCGCGCTCACCGGCGCGCCGACCACCCTCGTCCAGTCCGACCAACGCCCGGTCCCGCTCGAATTCGAATACTCGACCACCCAGCTCCAGGAAAAAGTCGCCGAGCTCAACGAACAAGGCCGCTCCCCCGTTTACCTCGTCCACTTCACCCAGAACGCCTGCGCCGACACCGCCCGCGACCTGCTCTCCACCAACTTCTGCACCAAGGAGGAAAAACACGCCATCGCCCGCGCCCTCGACGACGCCGA
>JBILPN010000073.1:0-9776 GCA_044373865.1 Luteolibacter sp.
TGCTCATCACCGGAAACGCCTTGCTCGCCGTAAGCGGCACCTTCACCAACAACGGCGTGCTCGACATCCGCGGCTGGTCCGGAACGCTGCCCAGCGGCATCGTCAACAATGGCGAAATTCTATCAGATCCCATCCCGACGCTGGATCCCGCTGTTTTCAGCGATTGGCAGGCACTCACCTGGCCCGGCATCAGCGATCCCGAGGTCATCGGTCCTGATGCCGACCCGGATGGCGACGGCAGGAACAACTCGCTCGAATGGGCCCTGCTCCTCGATCCGAATGTGCCGGACGTTTTCAGACTTACCTTCAACCTCAGCGCAGGAACCATCGAAACCACCTACACTCGCCGCAAGATTGCACCCGGCGAGGGCAGCTATCAGGTTGTTTGGTCGGACACCTTGGCCGCTGACTGGTCGGACGTGGATGTCATCACGGATCCGCCGGTGTCACTCGCGACCACCGCCGAAAGCGTTCGTTCCACCCTGCCCGCAGGTGCCGGTGGCAGGCGCTTCCTACGGGTCAAATTTTCCCGCCCTTGAGGCTCCGGGCGCTGCAAAACAACCCTTGATCGCCGTAAAATCGCCCCTGCCGTGTCGCACGGGCCTCTCGTTCAATCTTCCCATAACGCCGGTAAACTCCGCGACTGATTTGATGAAAACCTGTTACCCATCCGTGATCCGAACCGTAATCATTCTCACCCTCGGCATTCTGCTGTCCAGCTGTGAGAAAGGCACCCACCTCCATGTCTCGCCCACCGGGGATGACACGGCGGATGGTTCGAAGTCCGCTCCCTTCGCCACTCTGGAACGCGCGAAAACCGCCGCCCGCACCGCGACGGAAAAACCGGTGACCGTTTGGCTCGCCGATGGTGACTATCACTTTGAAAAACCTTTCGAAATCGGCAAGGCGGATTCCGGAACTGCGGAGCATCCCATCGTTTATCGGGCGATGGATGGCGCGGCACCCCGCCTGATGGGCGGCAAGCGACTCGCCGCCGCCGACTTTCAATCCATCACCGACGAGGTCACGCTCGCCCGCGTCCCCGCCGATGCCCGCGGCAAAATCATCGCCCTCGATCTCAAGGCCCATAATGTCACCCATTCCAAGCGCTATCCGGACATCTTCACGGACGCCGGCGGCATCGTCGATCTATTCTGCAACGGCAAACGCATGACGCTTTCGCGTTTTCCTAACAAAGGTTGGATGAACTTCAAGTCGGTCATCCACACCGCCGGTGGCCCGCAGGGGCAGGACTGGAACAATCCCGCAACCTTTCAGAAAGTGGCTCCCGGATCAAGCGGCGGCATTTTCGAATATCGCGATGAGTTCCATGACAAACACGCGCTCTGGAAAAAACGCCTAGACCGCGGCGTCTGGTTCCGTGGCTACTGGCGCGTGACTTGGGAAAACTCTGCCCTGCGTGTGCTCGACATCGATGATTCCGCCCGCACCGCCACCTTCGCCAAGCCGATCCAGAACGGCATCGGCAACAAATACAACCGGCCCAAAGGCAACGGCGGCGAGGCCTATCAGGCAATCAATTTGTTGGAAGAGGTTGATCAACCCGGCGAGTGGTGCCTCGATTTCACCGATCAGAAAATCTACTTCTATCCGCCCGCACCGCTAGAATCTTCCGAGATCATGCTGGTGGATCAGGAAGCGCCTGTCATCAGCCTCAAAGACGCCTCCCACGTCACTCTGCGCGACCTCACCGTGGAGTTTAATTTCGGCGATGGCATTCACGTCAGCGGAGGGGAGGGGAACCTCGTCGCGGGTTGCATAGTTAGAAACGTCAACCACTACGCCATCGTTCTCAGCGGCGGGAAAAACCACACCGCGCAAAGCAACAAGCTCCATCACCTCGGCGCCGGCGGCATCTGGCTCGGCGGTGGCGATGAAGCCGCCCGCCCGCGCATCCCCGCCGGGCACCAGGCGGTCAACAACCACATCCATCACTTCGGTCAGATCGAGCCGGTCTATGGCGCCGGCATCAACTGCGGGTTCACCGGCGGCGGTGGAGGAGGGCACCATCCGGCCGTCGGCATGTATGTGGCGCACAATGTGATCCACGACACTCCGCATGTCGGCGTGCTCTGCGGCAGCATGGACAGCGTCTTCGAATACAACGAGGTTTACCGCTACTGTCTCGTCTCTAACGACATGGGCGGGTTCTATTCCTATGACTATCACAAACGCAATTTCGGCAATCTCACGTTCCGCCATAATTTCATCCACAGCTCGCCGCTGGGCGACGGCATCTACTTCGACCACGATCACCCTGACATGAAGGTCATCGGCAACATCGTCGCCCTCGGCAGCACCGGCACCCGTGGCACTGGCTACCTTTTCAAACAGGGCGACATGCCCAAGGACGGCAAGTCGCAACCCTTCGACTGTGTCGGGAACATCGCGGTGGATTGCAAATTCGGCTATGAGTTTGTCAGCCTGCTGCCGCACCAAGGGAAGATCGAAACCAATGTGGCCGTGGACTGCCGGACGCCTTTTAAATGGAGCGAAATCAAGAACGGAAAGATGGTTTTGACCGGAGATTTCTCCACGGGAAAGAACATCGCCTATCAGGATCAGCCCGGTTTCAAGGATGCCGACGCGCTGGATTTTCGTATGGCCCCGGATGCGA
The DNA here is from genome assembly GCA_044373865.1 of Luteolibacter sp. Classification (GTDB taxonomy): domain Bacteria; phylum Verrucomicrobiota; class Verrucomicrobiia; order Verrucomicrobiales; family Akkermansiaceae; genus Luteolibacter. The sequence goes on from JBILPN010000073.1 coordinate 2,639, forward strand.
AGTTGTTAAAAGATCTTCCTGCCTTCCAACAGATCCCGGTTGAAAAGATCGGATTGCGGCTCGATGAATACCGTAAAACCTTGCCCAGCAGCGCCGAGCTGAACCGGGCGGGATCCAGCCCCGTGACGAATGGCGGGCTCGGCTACGACATCCTAGACCGTCGGTAATTTTGAAATTGGCGGACTTGTTCGTGGGAATGATTACGATGCCATTCATGTTTCTTGCGTTCTCGGCGATGTCGGTTCGCTTGAGATTATCGCGTGGAGGTTCGATGATCTCGCTTAGCTTGCCAGTGATCGCTTGTTCGGAATGTCTGGCGGCACTGCGGGAAATTTAAGCTCGGTGCGCATCGGCGGAATTTCCTGGCTTGGGCTTGTTGGTGTGTGGACTGGGGAAGCTCCGGGTGACTCTGCCATTGCATCTACCTTCACCGCATCCACGGGAGAATGGGTGGTCATTCCCGAATCCAGTGCTGCGCGTGGTGTAATTTCAGGCTGGCGTCGTGGTTGTTTGCTGTGGCACCCTGGCCGTGGCACGGGGTGGCGATCGACGATTTCAAGGAGTGGTCGATTGTTCAAACCAGCAGGCCTCGCTTTCACTTGTTCACCATTTCGACTTTAATTTCCAATCAGCAAGAAATCCCATGACATCAAATTCTCAGACTTTCACTCCGCGGCGTAACTTCATCAAGGCGATCGGCGGACTCACGGCGGGTTTGGCAGCCCTGCCGTCCCTTGCGCAAGCTCAGGCTGCCACGCCTGCCCGTCCCTCACGTGCTAAATACATGGGCGACTTCGCGGCTCCAAAGCTTGCTAAGGTGAAGTGCGCTTTTATCGGCGTGGGAGCACGGGGCTCGGGCCATGCTTCGCAGATCGCGTCGATTGAAGGCACCGAAATCGTTGGTATTTGCGATCTCGATTTAGCTCGTGCTAAGCGCTCCGAGGAGCGAGTCAAGGGCAAGGGGCACAACCCGAAACTTTACGGCGGAGATGAGAATGCTTGGCGCAAGATGCTTGAGGAGACCAAGCCGGACGCGGTATTCATCGCCACTCCGTGGGAGCAGCACGCGGAGCAGGCGATTGGCTCGATGAAGGCTGGCAGCCACGCCTTCGTTGAAATTCCGATTGCGCTGACCCTGCGGGAAATGTGGTCCATCGTGGACACATCGGAAGCGACGGGCCGCCACTGCATGTTGATGGAAAATGTCAACTATGGGCGTGAAGAGCTTCTCTATCTCAATATGGTGCGTCAGGGCGTGATTGGTGAATTGCTGCATGCTGAGGCGGCTTATATCCATGAGCTGCGCGGGCAGATGAATGGCGGGGATAGCACTGGATCTTGGCGCACTTACCACTATGCCAATCGCAATGGCAACCTATATCCCTGCCACGGTCTGGGCCCGGTTGCCCAGTATATGAATTTGGCGCGCGGAGAGGACAATTTCCGTCGCTTAGTTTCCTTTTCTTCCCCGGCGAAGGGCCGCGCGCTCTATGCTAGCAAGTCGAATCATCTGACCAAACCCGAGTTTAAATCGCTCGATTACAAGTGCGGTGATATCAACACGTCGCTCATCAAGACCCAGCTTGGTCGGACGATTTTGGTGCAGTGGGATGAAACCTCCCCGCGGCCCTATTCGCGCCACAACCTCATTCAGGGCACCCTCGGCACGCTCAAAGGCTTCCCGAACGGAATGGCCATCGAAGGACTGACAAAAAGCTTCCACAATTGGACTGGCACTGAGGAGTTTGCTGAAATCGCTTCAAAATACGAGCACCCCTTGTTCAAGCGCATGGGTGAGTTGGCGGCGAAAATGGGGGGGCACGGCGGCATGGATTTCCTTATGCTTTTCCGCATCATCGAGTGCCTTCGGAATGGAGAAGCGCTAGACCAGAATGTTTACGAGGGCTGTTTCTGGTCTGCGGTGAGTCCGCTGAGCGAGAAATCCGTGGCCGAGGATGGAATGCCGCAAGATTTCCCGGACTTCACTCGCGGAAATTGGAAAACGACTCGTCCGCTGGGGATTATTGCCTGATCGTCAGGGGTTTTGTGTCATGAAAATTTCAATCGGTCTCAGCCAGTTTCGTAGGGTGCTTTGTATCCTCGTATTCGCTTGCGGACCTGTAGGGGCAGCTGTTAGCGGGAATGTCCAATTGCCAGCGGCGAATGAAGGGCATTCTTTGGCGGTTGACGAGTTGCGTCGTGTGGCGGGCCCGGCGCTTGCGAAAATGTCATCGTCGGCTGAGACACGCTGGTTCATTCAGGATCTACTCGCCTCGCGGGAGCGGATGGCGGATTTGATGCTTTCGGGGCCCTTGTTGGATGCGCCGAAGTCTTTGCGGATTCTAGCAGCCATTTGGAGGGAGGATCCCAAAGGTCTTGCCAGTCGGCACGAGCAAACGACGGCTGCGGCGCTTGCGCTGATGTTTGCAAAAGACCAATGGCCGGAGGACAAAGCCGTGAATCGCTACAAGTTCTATCGTGATTCCCGGCTCGCAGGGCAGTTGCATCCGCAGTTTGACAGCTTGGAAACATGGGAGAAATGTTTTGTGGTATCCGGTGGTCAGAATGGCGGCTGGTCGGATCATGGCGGTGCGTGGGGGGATGACTCGCTGGTGTGGCTGCGTGACCATGTTAAGCTAACAGCGCTTGAATACACCGATGCTTGCTGGCAGGCACCCTACAAATTGCACAACCTGTTTGGAGACTCCATTCACGGAGCGAATTATTACGCGCCATTCAGCCACGTGATTCATGCCGAGCGAGTGCGCAAGGTTGGCGGCGTATGTGGGTCGCTGTCCCACTACGGTGCAAATGCGGCGCGTGCCAACGGTCTCCCCGCGCTTACGATGGGTGAACCGGGGCATTGTGCGTATGCCGTGCGCATCGCCCGGGGTGATTGGAAACCCGCTTATTCGTTAACCTGGGAGCGCGGACTTCACACCAGTCTGTGGGGCAAAACTTGGACACAGCTCGTCCTCCAAGAAAAAGTGCTTGGTGATCGCGAGGCCTACGCAACCTGCATGAGCCAAGTCTGGCGTGCACGTGGTTTGGTAGAGCGCAGTCCTGAACTCGCCGAGTTGGCTTACGCTGCTGCCTTGGAGACTCAGCCCTTGAATTTTCCGGTTTGGGCGGAGTCGATCGAATTCCTGAAGAACTCGCGCAAGCTTTCTGCCGAATCTTGGGAGACGATTGGTAGGTCGATTTCCAATGCGTTGGCAGCTTATCCGGAAAGCGCGTGGGAACTTCTATCAAGCATTAGAGAGCCTGCAATGCGTGAGCTAGCACCGGAACGCAGGGAGAAATTTTTCCTGAATTTCCATGAGTCGATCGCCCAGCAGGATGGGCCGGTCATGTGGGCCTATGACAAGGCTTTGGACGAACAGGCGGCTGCGCTTGGTGATGATTCTAGCAAATTGATAGATTTTTTTGAAAAAGTGCTCGTTGTGCAATCGACTTCCAAGCTGTGGTTCGCGCCGACGATCGCGTGGGGGCAAAAGCGCTTTGGCGAAGGTGTGGACACGGCGGATTTTTTCGCGGTGCTGGGGCGGGTGTTTTCCGCATCGTCAGGGGGCAACGAGGAGGGGATCAAAGCCGCGCTGGGGCCGGCGGTGATCGCTGCGGAGCTCGCGGGAAATGTCGAGGCCTTCCAGTCGCTTGGCAGAGCTGGGGCGGCGTTTCGCAAGCAGGGCGGGGAAGAAATCAAGGGTTTTCCTGGCATCTTGCTTTCTTCCGGTGGCCTGTTGCGGCCTTCATCGACCTGCCAGTATGATTCGCCAGTGCAACACTGGGGCGTGCTTGAGGAAGTGGGCGGGTCGTTCCACACGGACAGGCAGGTGCGACCGAATGCGGTGGTTCGCTTGGGTAAACTTGGCGATCTGAGCGGCATCGTCATCGTTGGTACGGACTACGGCCAAAACGGCGGCCGCCAAATGCCGCTCAAAGTTTCCGTTTCAGAAGATGGCAAGACATGGGATGAAGTTTTCCGCAGCATCGATCCGCGCGGTCCTTGGCGCATTCCACTGGCTGGCAAGGCAACGCGCGTGCTCTATGTGAAGGCCGAGCGGGATGATGATCGCAACGAATTTTTCCACCTCGCAGGCATCCGCGTTTATGGGCGCAAGCTGCAATGATCTTTGACCCGCTTCTGACGATGATTCGCTCTACTTTCCATGTTCTTTGCATCGCTGCACTTGCCGCGACAGCCCATGCCCAGCGTGTCAGTGACTTTGGCAGCGCGCTGGATCGTGCGAAGTCATCCAAGGCGGTCATCGCCGTCTTTGTCCGCGGTTCGGATTGGAATCGTCCGGGGGAAATACTTGCGAAAACCTGGAATGATCCACGGTTTCTAACGAGTGTTGGCGCTGGCGTGCTGCTGGTGGATCTGGATCGCAAGGAAAGCCCGACTGAGGCTGATAGGGCGCTAGCCAAGCGAAACGAAGCGGCGAATTTCCCGATTCGGAGCATTCCGGCAATCGCTCTTTGTGATTCGGAAGGGCGCTTGATTGGTTCCTATTCCGGCAGCGCCGAAATCGCTGCGGCTGGAGGAATTCTGCCAGCTGCGAAAAAATTGTTGTTGGTGGTTCGCGAGCGCGACGAATTTTGGAGGAGTGCCAAAGGCTCATCCGGCATGATGAAGGCTGGGCGCTTGGGGCAGGGTCTCGATTGCATGGACATCGGGCTCGGACCGAAGGACATCTATAGGCCAATCCTTGAGGAAATGCAGAAGGCGGATCCCGACGACAAGTCGGGTTATATCGGGAAATACATGTTTTCCGCAGAGAAGCTGGTGGATCTAGCAATCGACAAGGCGGAGAAAAAGCAATTTGCAGAAGCGGATTTGGAATTCGACCGCTGGGATAAAAATCCGCGACTGTCGCCAAAACAGCGACAGCAACTTCAAGCCGCGCGCTTCGCGCTCTATCAGCGTTGGCCGGAGAAAAAGCGGGAGATTGAGCCGCTTCTCGAAAAAATGCGTGATATTGATCCGGATTCGGAATTGGGGCAAGCGGCGGTGAATTATCTAAAGATTCAAGCGCAGAAGCGCAGACAAACAGACTCAGGGGCTTGAAACATCGTTGGGTGAATGAAACCTCCAATCGAGCAAGGGGCAATGAGTTTGCAGTTCGAATTGATTTCGCCATGCCCTACAGAATTGAGGGGATTGCTTGAACTCCTATTTCCTCTGTTTTTTTGGATTGGAATCGGATGATGGCAACAGGGATAAGCCTAACTCTCTCAAGAATGAATTGTGCTTGATTGTCGCTGTCTGGACAGCGTTTTCGATCTCCATCAATGCGGCATGGGTCTCTGTGAGGCTGATCTCCTGCTCGCTCACCGCCGTGCTGATGTAGCGGGAGATGTTCAGGTTGAAATCGTTCTTTTTGATCTCGTCCATCTCCACTCGGCGGGAGTAGCGGGTTTCTTCCTTCCGGAGCTGATAGGTGTCGATGATTTTGGCGATGTTCTCGGGCGAGAGTTGGTTCTGGCGCTTGCCCTTTACGAAGTGCTCGGCGGCGTTGATGAAGAGGACGTCGTCGGGCTTCTTGCACTTTTTGAGCACGAGGATGCAGACCGGTATGCCGGTGGAATAGAACAGGTTCGCGGGCAGACCGATGACGGTGTCGATGTGGCCGTCGTTGAGCAGCTTGGTGCGGATGCGTTCTTCGGCTCCGCCACGGAAGAGCACGCCGTGGGGCAGGATGATGGCCATCACGCCTTCGTCTTTGAGGAAGTGGAAGCCGTGGAGGAGGAATGCGAAGTCGGCGGCGGACTTGGGGGCGAGGCCGTGGCTTTTGAAGCGTACGTCGTCGGCCAGCGCGTCGGTGGGTTCCCAGCGGTAGCTGAAGGGCGGGTTGGCGACGATGGCGTCGAAGCTGGGCTTCTTGGCCGGGTTCGGCTCCCGCATCATGTCCCACTCGTTGAGCAGGGTGTCGCCGTGGAAGATGTCGAACTCCGAGTCCTTCACCCCGTGCAGCAGCATGTTCATGCGGGCGAGGTTGTAGGTGGTGATGTTCTTCTTCTTGCCGAAGATTTTGCCGATGGTGCCGCCTGCCTTATTCACCTTCTTGCGGACGTTGAGTAGCAGGGAGCCGGAGCCGCAGGCGAAGTCCATCACACTGTCCAGCCGCTTCTTGGTCCCGGTTTTCGGTTCCTGGCTGTCCAGCGTGACAATGGCGGAGAGGATGTCGGAAATCTGCTGCGGGGTGTAGAACTCGCCCGCCTTCGTGCCGGACCCGGCGGCAAACTGGCCGATCAGGTATTCATAGGCATCGCCCAGCGCGTCGATGTCCGGGCAAGAGTCCCGGCAACGCCAAACTCCCCGGCAGGACAGCCGCCTTCACCGCCACCAAATACGCCACCGGCCACATTTACAGTCTTTGCCTGCGAAGCCACTGCATGACCCACCTGACGGTGAGCGATCAGGTCGAGCGCAAGAAGGAGCACGACATGCGCGCCCTCAAGCGTCAGGACGTTCTAACATTGCGACAGGGAGCCGCCAAGGGCCGCAAGGTTCTCTACATTTGGGATCGTGCCGGCATCGACTTCCGGCAATGGTTCAAGTGGAAAGAGAGCGCCATCTATTTCCTGAGCCGCGAAAAGGAGAACATGCAACTCGAGATCGTCGGCATCCACCCGTTTGATCGGCTCGATCCGATCAACCAAGGGGTGGGTTCCGATGAGATGGTCGCCACCGGCGCCGGCGTGAGCGTGCGGCGGGTCATCTACCAAGATCAGGAAACCGGAATTGCTTACTCCTATCTAACGAACCTGCCGCCCGCCATTCTCCCTGGCATTGTCGCCCTCCTCTACAAGTCCCGCTGGGATGTTGAAAAGGTCTTCGACGAGTTCAAAAACAAACTCGGCGAAACCAAGTCCTGGGCCAGCACCGCGAACGCGAAAACCTGCCAGGCCCGCTTGTTATGCCTAACCCACAACCTGATGACTCTCATGGAAGAACAAATTTTCCGGGAGACTGGAATCCGCAACGAGGCGGAGACCAAACGCAAGGCGCAAACCCTCGCCAACCGGGACGAGGACTCGAAGTGCAAGGGATTGGGCGGACTGACGGATCTCCAAAAGGCCATCCAGCGCCTCACTCAGCGCACCGTGAAGTTCATCCGCTGGTTGAAAAATCATT
>JBILPN010000074.1:0-9768 GCA_044373865.1 Luteolibacter sp.
TGACGGGAACCGGGACCAGCGCGGTGCCGGTGATTTGAAATTGATAGGATCCGGAGCCCACTTGGAAGTGCACGTGCGAAGAGTCCGCGCTGTCGAAGGTGATGCCAGCGATTCCGGGTTGATAGGTATTTGCCGACCAGAGGGTGTTGCCGCCCTCCGAGATTGTCACATCAGTGAGCCGATCCACCGGGATCGAGACGAGCGATGTCGTGTTAGGCGGGATTTCGCATGTGAGGGTGAGCTCGGAGTTAGAGACATTTTCCCAGCGGCTGTGGATACTTCCTTTTGCGGTCGGGACGGTGGCTTCGGCGAATGTCAGTCCTCGGGTTTCCGGTTTGATCGAGAAGCTGGAGAAGGCGGGACCGGTGGGCATGATCCCGGCGATGTGGCGCTGGAAAATGTAGGCCGGGTAGGCGGTCCAGGCGTGGTTGGTCTCGTTATCGACGCTGGGCGCGGCGAAGGATTCCCAGATGGTGCGGTTCCCCGCGAGCATGTATTGATAGCGGGCGAGGTCGGCGACGAGGAACTCGCCGAGACCGCCAGCGGTGTATGCACCGTTATAGAAAGTGTCCCCGCCGTAACCACCGATGTTGATCGGCTGGGTGCGGATCCATGCTCTCACAGCGGCGATGTTTTCCTCCGGCACGATCCCGAAGCGGAGTGCCCATGCAGCGCCGAGTGGGATGCGCTGGCTGGAGCCGACCTTGGTGAGGTAGCTGTTGCCGTTGACTAGCAGATTCGTGTTGATGGCAGTCTTGAGCTGGGCGTGGCGTGTCTGATAGGCGGTGGGGTTGTGGCCGAGGATGGTGGCGACTTGTGCGGCGATGCGGAGGTTTTCGTAGTAAAGGGCGTTGGTGGCGATGTTGCGGCCGTAGCTTTCCATGATGCCGCCTGCGTAGTCGGAAACACGCCAACCGGGAGGATCGATGAGACCGTCAGATTGCGTGGTGCTTTCCGCCCAGGACATCCAGCGGGTGAAATTTCCCCAAGTATCGGAGAGGAGTTTCTTGTCTCCGCTGAAGAGGTATTCCTCCCAGAGCATCATCGGCCAATACATGCTCCACTCGGCAAGGACGGCATCTTTGGCGGGGCTGCATGCGTAGAAGGTGCCGTCGGGCATTTGTTCGCCGGCGTAATCGCGCACGATCTTATCAAAGATCCGTGTGTTGCGGTGATTGTAGAGCAGGCCGATGCCGATATTGTGTGCGTCGGCAGTCCACTGCGATTGCTCGCGGTTGGCATCCACGCTGATGATGCCTTGCTGGACGTTCTGGCGGGCGGAGCGCTCGGACATCTCGAAAATGTCATTGAGCAGCGTGCTGGAACTGGTGAAGGAGCCGGCGACATCGGCCGCGGTGTGGGCGACGATGGCGCGGAAGTCATCGCTTGTGGGGGTGCCGGTGATGCCGGAGATGCGGAGGGTCTTGAACGAGGTGTGGCGGCCGAAGTTGGCGCGCCAGGTTTCGGTGCCGCCCTTGCAGGTGTATTCGTCCCAACCGGCGCCGCCGAGGCCATCAGCGAGTTGGAAGTAGTTGATGCGGACGACGCTGCCGGGCGTCTGGTCGCGCAGGGTGATCTGTGGCCAGCCGGAAATGCATTTGCCGAAATCAGCGACCCAGTCGGTGCCGGACTGGATGAGGGAAACGGGGGCAAGTTCCTCGTCTTCGACCTGGTCAGCGACGCGCTGGGCGAAGAGTTGATAGGAGGAGCGATTGACGACAGAGGCCGCGGGCCAGGCCGAGTCATCGAAGCCGGCGCTGGTCCAGCCGGGGATTTCATTGCGGGCGTCGTAGCGGAGGGCGGCACGGTTGCGGACGCCGTTGTAGAAGCCGAAGTAGGTGGGCGAGGTTTCGAGGAAGGGTGTGCTGGCCTGGGTTTTCCAGGTGGCATCGGATTTCACAATGAGCGTGGTGTCGTCGGTGAACGTGATGCGGCATTCGAGAATGAAGGCGGGTGATTCGTTGCTGCCAGAATTTCCCCAGACGCCGTGCCAGTGGGCCATCGCGGCGAAGGCGTTATTGCCGTTGACGAGCTGCGAGGTGACGTCGTAGGCGGTGTATTGGCCGTAGGTCGTGGGGTTCGAGCGTGCCGGGCCGAAGCCGAGCGGCGTGCCGTTCAGATGGAGGATGGAGTCGTTGTGCGCGGAGGTGAAGACCTTGGCTAGCTTAACGGGTTTGCTTAAAGTAAAACCCTTGCGAAAGAAAGCGAAGTTGTTTTCATTCGACGTGCCGTCCCAGATGAAGGAGGCGGTCCAGTCGGACTTTGAGAGGCCGGTGTCGAAGGTGGCGATTGCGCTGGTAGGGCTTTCCTGATCGTCCTTGTCCCAGAGTTTCACGGACCACCAGTAGCGAGTGGCAGGTGTGAGAGCGGGACCGGTGTATGGCACAGACGACGATTGGGAGGAGGCAATTTTCCCGCTATTCCAAACATCACCGCCGTTGGATGAAGTTGAAGAAACGAGGATTTGATAAGAAGTTTGGGTTTCGCCGCGATCCGTGTCGTTCATCATCCATGAAAACGATGGGTGAGCCACATCGATGGCCTGAGGGTTCTCGATCCCACTGGTTAGGAGTTCGCTTGGCGCGGTCGGAGATGCTGCGTGAAGTGCAGCGGTGGCGAGGAAAAACGGGATGAAGGAACGCATGAATACGGAGTTGTTAAAAAATATTAGAGCGGGACACGAAAACCCAAAATCGTGTCCCGCCCCTTGGATTGCCCTGTGGAGGCAAAGTGTTTTGAATACAATCCAATTAGATTGTTTTAGAAAGAATCAAACAAAGTCGGGAAGATAGGTGAATCAATTCTTTGATTCATGAATTATCATCACTTCCTGCGGCGCAAAAATGCCAGCATACCGAGTCCGCCGAGAAGTGCAGTGGATGGCTCCGGGATTGCGGTGATGCTGAGGTTGTCGATGTTCGCGACCGTGCCACCTGCATGGAAGCTGATGTATTGATCAGTGGCATCGAGATTCAAACCTGTGAAGGTGTTGGTCAATGTGCCGCCGACATACATCTTCACAATATCGTTCGCACCGTTGCTGTCGCTAAAAGCCGAGCCGTTTCCCGTTGCATCCGATAACACGAAGGTGATCAACTGGTTGTCACTGAAGCTGGGAGCGTCAGTAAGGCTTGCGCCATTGGAGAATTGCTGGGTTCCACCACCGTCCCGGAAGAGACTGGAGAACCCCACACCGGTATCGTTGACAAATGGGTTTTGGCCACCACCGACAGTGAACGACGTCCATAGAGAGGTATCGCCTCCGAGCGCATTGGAGACACTCATGTTGAATGAGATCTGCAACGAAAGACCTAGGTCGTTCGCAGCGGCGGCGATGTCATAGTTCAAGCTGCCACGCATGTCGGTTGACCCATAGCCGGCCTGGCCTGCATACATCAGCCATGTGCCGCCATTGCCGCGTTGGTAAGCGCCGTCCCAGCCGCCGCCGAGGACGGTGGTATAGGTCTTGGTCGCCGCAGAGCCCGATTGGTCCGCCGCAATATCGTTGTTAAAGTTTCCGTTGCCTAGGGATGCCGTGTTGAAGTTATCGCTGAACAGCAACGTAGCCGCAGACGCGGGTCCGGCGAGGGTGAGTGCCGCGAGAGCGGCAAGTGATGTGGTTTTTAGTTTCATTTGGTTTACTTACATTTATCGGTTTTTTTCTGTTTTACTCTGGGGGGAATCTTCAGTTGGCTCGGACTTGAATGAAGAGTTTCGAGTGGCTGAGCAAACTGCTGTGAATCGTAACTGGCACGGTTTCCACCTCGTCATTGAGAGTTGAGGCACCTTCGGCAGCGGCGGTGTCCTCGGTCCAGTCAACTAGATTGGTCGAGAACCAAATGGAGTAGTTTAATCCACTGCTTGCACGGCGTGTATAACTGAAGCTGCCGGTGGACTTGTCGAGCGGGACGGCGATCGGATTGACGGAAGCACCGTTATTCGGGGTAAGGCCGAAGCTGTATTCCTCAAAGTTGGTGACGCCGTCGTTGTCGTCATCCTCGGCGGGCAAGCCGATTGCTGGGTCGAAGGATCCGGCCCAGAGCTCGTAGGGGGTGGCGGTGACCGGAACGACCAGGCTGCCGCTGCCGGTGAAATAGGAACCGTAAGTCGGGTGGGACGAATTGTAGGTGCCGCTGGGGAGGGGGCCTGATCCGTCGATTTCCAAGACACCGACGGTATCGTTACCCGTGAAGTTCAGGTTCATCGTCGCTCCGAAAGCGATTGAAACCGTGGCGCTGTCGGAAAGGGTGGTGGGGGTGACTCCATCTCCGATGCTGAGGGTTCCTTCTTGAACCGTGGTGGTGCCACTGTAGCTGATCGTGCCGGTGAGGGATTGGGTGCCGCTGCCGGCTTTCACCACGTCAATTTCACTGGCGATCGTGCCGCTGAAATCACCACTGCCGTTATCGATGCCGAGCGTCAATGTGCGCGGGCCAAAAAAGAGGTAGGTTTTTGTGATAGTGCCTGAACCATTCAGTGCGTCGATAACCACATTGTTTCCGTCCCAGAGATCAAGCGTGGCGTCGCTTTCGATGTTCATATCGGCACGGTTGTTGGCCCAATTCAATATTTGCCAACCGCCATTGACGATTGAGGAGGTGCCTTGAAGGTCGATGAGTCCGCCCGACTCCAGCGCAAAATCGAGCTTACTTCCACCACCTCCGTCTGAGGCTTGGTTGATGGAGGAACTGCCCGAAAGCCGGAGTGTCCCGGCGCCGTTAACGGTGGATACGGGGATGGGGGTGCTGAATGTGTTGTTGGAGTCATTCAGTTCGAGAACGGCGCCCGATTCCACCGTGGTCGTCCGCCCTACGTTGAAGTAACTCTGGCCGCTGACGAGCATCGTGCCTTCGCTGACCACTGTTGCGCCGGTGTAGGAATTCGCGGCAGTGAGGGTGAGTGTGCCCAGGCCGGATTTGGTAAGGCCTGCCGAGCCCGCGACTGCGGCGCTGATCGTGGCGGTCTTTGTGTCGCCGAGCGCGTTCACCGTGATGGTGGGAGTGGAGCCGGCCAGAATCAGGATATTGCCCGGCGTCCCGTTATCCGTCAGCGTCCAGCCTGCGGCTGACGTGGTGTTCGTATCGCCGAAGACCAGGTTGCCGACGACCCGCGCTGAATCGAGATCGACCGTGGTGTCTTCGGTGATGTTGAGCGTGCTGAAATCCGCCGTGCTGCCGCTACCGGTGGCAACAAGATTGCCGAGCCAGTTGCCCTCCGTGTTCCATTGACCACCGGCCAGATTTGCCCACGTGCCTGAGATGGTGGGTGGGGGGGGGGCCGTTGCGGTGATGGTGAGGTTGTCGATGCTCGCGACCGTTCCATTTGCGTGGAAGCTGATGAACTGATCGGCTGTATCGAGGTCCAAGCCGGTGAAGGTGTTGGTCAATGTGCCACCAACATACATCTTGACGACATCGGACGCGCCATCACTGTTGAAGGCAGAACCGGTTTCATCGGCATTGGAGATCACGAAGGTGATCAGTTGACCGTCTGTGAAAGTGGCGGAGCTTCCGATCTCCGGGCCGTTGCTGAATTGCTGGGTTGCTCCGTTGTCCCGGAAGAGAGCGCCGAAACCAACGCTGGCCGCGTTGACGAATGGATTTTGGCTACCGATGGTGAAGGATGTCCATTGAGTGTCATCAGGGATTCCAGCCGTGACGCTGATATTGAACTTGATCTCCAAGGGCGAGTTGAGAGTGTTCGCTTCGAACGCGATGTCATAGTTCAAGCTGCCTTGCATGCTGGTTGAGCCAAAGCCACTTGCACCAGCGTACATCAGCCAATTGCCGCCGTTGCCGCGTTGGTAGGCGCCGTCCCAGCCGCCGCCGAGGACGGTGGTGTAAGTCTTCGGCGCCGCAGTGCCCGACTGGTCCGCAGCAATATCGTTGTTAAAGTTTCCGTTGCCTAAGCTTGCCGTGTCGAAGTTATCGGACAGCAGCAGGGTCTGCGCAAAAGCGGAGGTGGCCACGAGGGCGAGGGGGGCGGCCACGAGGGCGACCGGACGGAAGAATGAATAGTTTGGGGATTTCATGCGATGCGGTTTCTTGGGAGTTGGTTTTTTGGGTCCGTTGGGATAGGGGTTCGGGAGAGGGTTTTCGGCCGCGCGGACTCTGGCTGGGCAAGAGGAGTGGACCGTCGGTATACCTTTCAATATGATCGTTTCCACACCGGTCCCGCCAGCCCGTGCGTATCGCCTATTTGGGGGATGGCAGCGAAAGCAAGTCAGACCGGATTCCGGAGCAACTTGGTCCAATTGCGGATCGGCTCATTAAAGACATCATTGGCCTACGAGGCGGTATTCCTACTTGAAGAAAACCCATCTGAAATGAGTTCCGAGGCTGTGCAGGCACCACACAATTCCTCGATCGAGAGTTGGCGCTGGACATCACGACCCGTCAAAGAATTCGAACAGCGGCTACCAAAGAGCTTTAGATTCAAAATTTAGCGGAAATCGGGAAAGCCGAGAATGCGCGGAATGAGGGATCCCGTTGGCTTGAGGATGAAAAAGACACTGCGGCTGCGTGGATCGTGCGACCAATTTGTCTCGCAGAGCGGTTCAGGGCGCTGCTTGCCGGGCGGGAGGAAATGGATGTTTACGTGGTAGTCTTCGAGTCCGGTGGCAGGCGCGTCGAGAATGAGGCGGGAGTTAGGCTCGACGAGGAGTTTGCGCGAGCCGACGATGCCCCCCACTTTGCTGTCAGTAAGATTGTACCAAAGCATCTGCCCGCGTTTGAAATTTCCGGAATCCGCGTTGATGACCTGAACGGCAAGCCGGTTCGTAGGATCACTCGAAACAATCAAATAGAAATCAACGATGGATTCAGCAATTGTTGCCTTTGGTGCGTCTGATGGAATTGTGACAATTGAACTCGCGACTGCTTTAGGCGGTGGTGAGGGTAACAAGGTCAGCGTGAGCAGCCCCGACCGAATTTGATAGATAGGAGAAAACCCCATGCGGGTAAGTTCGACTTCCTGAGATGCAACTCCATCGAACAAGTGGAGGCTTTTTGGCGCGTTGTCCGGGCCATTGAGAAAGAGAATTCGGCAGGTGCGCGCAGATTTGTCGGCTGCTTGGGCTGCCATGGAAATCAGGAGTAAAATGAGTAGAGCAATTCGCATGGATTGGTGATTTTAGATTTCAGTATCGTTCAGCCAGCGGAAGGAGATGATTTGGTAGCGGCGGCCGAAGGCGAGATTTTCGGGTGCCTTGGGGAGAGAGAGAGTTTCCGGCGCGTCGCTGGGATCGACGTAGTCGCGGACGCGGCGCACCGTGGCTTCACAGGTGGCGCGAGCGGTGATTTTCCCCGCTGCATCGCGAGCATCGCCGTAGGCGCGGATGGTGAAGGTATCATCGCGGGCTGATAGGATTGGAGCGATGGGGCGCAGCACATCGGCTTGGCGAGTCCAGCCAGGGAGACCGTAGGCATTGTGGCCGAGGGCTGCCGCAGGAAATTGATATTGCGCGCTGCCGGCGGGAAGTGGATCGATCGTGGACGGCTTGGAGCCGCTTTGAAGAATGGCATAGGGATTGATCGACGAGTTTTGTGCAAGCGCGTTGAGGGCAGCCTGGATGGTTCCAGCCAAGGCGAGATCACCAGAGGAAAGTTGACGATTGACGAACTCGGCGAGTGACAGGAAAGGACCGCGTGCGCGGACCTGCTTCACAATCTCCTCGGCGAAGAGATCTAGGGTTTGCTCATCAAATTTCCGATATCCAGCGAACTCCGCACTGGCAGAGAAGCCGCCGGAACTGCCTTGCTCCTTTGCCTCCTTGTCACCGGCAACGGCGAAGCGGGAAAATGCATGATCCTCTTGTCCGGATAGAGCCTGTCCGCTTGGCGTCACATAGGGAACTCTTTGCTGGCGGGCGTGGCCTAGCAGCGCGCGCCATGCCGTCAGAGAGGTGGAATTCACGTTAAACATTCCCTCGACTTCGATCCGAGATGCGATGGTTTTCCATGAGTCCGCTTTGTTCGCATACTCGTTGAAGAGCTTGTCAGTCCCTCCATCAGTTCGCGCGATGGCGGAATCCGCCGGAATCGGTTGATAGGCGCGGTTTGCAAGTGGACTTGTGCCTGCAACGAAGTCAGTGAAAGTCCTCTTGAGCGTTTCAGAGCTCGCTGGAGCTCCAAGGTTGGTCGATTTCGGGGCGATTGAAGAGGCGAACCAATCGTCGAAAAGAACATGATTTGCAGAATAGAAGTCGTCATTTTGGAGATCACGCGTCCCGAGTGAAGCGTTGGCTGAGTTAAAAACCGCATTTGGTGGAAGTAGCGGTGATGCATCGCTGTTTCCGATGATGTTGAAAGCGTAAGGAGGGATGGGATTCTCGTAGCGCATGTCCCAGTTCTGAAGTTCAGCCAGTGACTGCACCGGCTTGGTGGGAAGCTCAGCGATGATGCAACGTGATAGTCCGTCGGCACTTTGAAAACCCGTGACAATAAAACCTTGGTTGGCGGCGTTAGAATTGGGGTAAGAATCGCCACCCGCTCCGGAAAGTTTCTCAAAACTGTAGTCAAAAGGAGAGTTCACCGGGTGGTCAGTGCCGGGATAATCCCATTGAATGTTGTATTCAACCGTATCCTTGAAGCCCATGACCGTGTAGTTTACAAGAGGGCTCGTTTGAACAAAGCCCTTGGCGGCAAGATGCGTTCTGCTGGCGGTGCGGGCGCCGAAAATGGTGGTGAGAAAGGGTTGCGGGTCCGCGCTGGATTGCGCAAGCGTCGCTTGGGCAAGACCCTCGATGGCCGGGTAAACCGCGGCTGCGACCGATGGCTGATAAATCATGCGATAAACCAGATGACGATGACCGCCGATGATCATGTCCAGATAAACCCCCACGCCGAGGCTGACGGCACTTGAGACGTCCTTGTAGATGGAATCAAAGCTGGCCTCCACCTTGATGTTGGTTGCAGGAGCAACCGCGAAGGGTGAACCATCGTCTTTTTTTATGGGGAAATAATGCCCGCCCTGCTTCCTGAATCCTGGGTTCAATGTGAGCTCGCTGTTGGCAGCCACTGGGGTTGGGCTTGGGCTAAACAGCAAGGTTTCGCCTGGTTTGAACGTGTAACTATTGGAAATTTTAAACTTTAGCAACTGAGAGTCGTGCAAGGGAGGGCTATTATTCTCAGATGGGCAAAGGCTGTTCCATTTTTGGTTTTGGACCTCACCGACCTTGAATTTGAATGCATTTGGAAGGCAGCCTTTGAGTTCAAACCTCAGGTCGGGGTTTGAGGTGATAGTAACATTGTAAGGATTCCACAGAGTCAGAACAGGAGTGGCAAGGAGTCGGGGTTCGAAGGTATTAGGCGGAGCTGGAGGACTGGCAGCAAGAGCCCCCGTGTGCGAGAATACCCACTGGACGCGTGCGATCAATGGAATGATGCGAACCCGGTGAAGGAAATTGAAATTTTCCCCGGGGCTGTTGGTGTCAATTCGAAAGGAACGACTGCCAATGCGGGTGCCGCTGGCGGACATCGTTTTGTAGAGCGTTGCCCAGTCTTTGAGATTTTCCCAACTGCTGACCGCGCCGTGCTCGTAGATTGGAATGCCAGCGGGGCGGTATCCAGACCACGGATAGAAGAGCGATTTGGGCGGGCGGTGGCCGCTGGTCGTTGGAAGATTGTAGAGTAAGTCCTGAGCAGGCGTGACCCGGAAGAAAGGTTGATTTGACTTCGAAAGCTTATTCCAATTTTCAGTTAGAAGAGAAAAATCCTTGCGCCATCCACCCGTGGCCGTGTTGGTGAGGAGTCCGATTGAGCTTGCTGA
>JBILPN010000606.1:0-2775 GCA_044373865.1 Luteolibacter sp.
TCCGCGCAGACGGCCACCAACCTCAACTTCAAAGCGGGTGCCGTGACACTTTCCGGAACTAGCACAGTCTCTTCGAACAATCTCACCATCGCCACGGGGGCAACACTCACGGCCGACAGCAACCGCTTCCTGAAAGTCGGGACCACCCCCCTCACCGTCAACGGCACGCTCAACCAGACAGCGGGAGTGGGGGCAAACACTCAGAGAGTCGCCCTTGCTGGCGGCAATGGCAGCATTGTTTTTTCGGGAGGTCTGCGGACGGCGGGGAATTTTGACTTTGCCGGGAATATCAGCGGCACTGGATCAATTCTTACCGACGCAGGCGGAACTTTCACTCTAAGTGGAAACAATACTTTTACGGGCGATCTACTTCTTCGAAACGCGAATGTTCTCCGCATCGGCAGCGCCACGGCCCTCTCCCCAAACTCCTTCATACGGACCGGCGGCGGCTGTGTGTTTGAATTGACGACAACGGACTTTTCTAAGGAAATCGCAGCCTCAGGCGCGGGCAACATGCGCGTCGGTAACGCCGCCGACGTCGGTGCCAGCGCCTTTGGCTTTGCCGCCGTCAATGCGGACCGCAATGTCGCCCTCACTGGCAATGTGGTCTGGGGTTCAACCTCATTCAATCCAAACGCATTCAATCTCGGCACCGCTGCGTCCACCCACAAGGTCACGCTTACCACCGACATCAACCTAAACGGTGCCGCGCGGACGGTCGGCAGCACGGATGGCGCGGCAGCGGTGGAAGGCGAGATCGCCGGCACCATTTCCAACTCCAGCGCAACCGCAAGCAGCCTGAACAAGACGGGCACCGGTTATCTGCTCCTCTCCGGCAGCATCAATGGTTCCACAGGTGGTGCCATCGGCCTCACTGCCAGTGGCGGCACCATGGAAATTTCCGGAGCTGGCACCACCACTTTTACGGGAAATGTGACCGTTGGCGGTGGGAATCTGCTAGTGAAACGCAACGATGCCCTCGGCAGTGGTGCGGGAGTCACCACTTGCAATGGCAGCACCAATCAAGGCACGCTTCAGTTCGATGCATCAGGCGGGGATCTGTCTTTCCCGGAAGCCATCACTCTCCAAATGCGCTCATCCCTAGCGAACAGCAATACGAGCTCCATGAAGCCAAGTTTTAACAACGTGGCTGGCAACACCACCCTCACCGGACTCATCAATGGAACCACCGGTGGAGCTATCACAAAGATCTCATCGGATGCTGGCCTTCTCACGCTCGCCAACGAGCTTCGCCAATCAGGTGCCACTCCGACTTTATCAACCCGCATCTCGACCTTGCAAGGTGCTGGTAATGCCCTGATTTCCGGAACCATCACGCAAGCTCCGGGGATTACCCATCGTGTTGACAAAATGGGTTCCGGAACTTGGACATTCTCCAATGCCGCGAATACCTTCAGCGGTGGTCTCCGAGTCAACGAAGGGACACTGGAAGTCACAGGCCTTGGCGATGGTGGGGGCGCTGGCGTCCTCGGTGCCGCAAGCAACGACGCCGCCAATATCCAGCTCAATGGAGGAGTCCTAAAGTATACCGGTTCAGGCGAAACAAGTGATCGTCTCTTCACCGTGGGAGCCTCCGGTGGAACGATCGAAGCATCTGGCAGCGGCAGCCTCATCCTCGGAAACACAGGCGGCATCACGACCGCCGATGGAGGTGGCACGGAACTCCAGTTTACTTTCGCATCAGGGTCCACCACTCTCGCGGTGAACGATCTAAGCGCACTTAGCCCCGGTCTGGAAGTTGGCGGATATGGCGGTCTGGAAGAAGGTACGAAGATTGCTTCGATCAATTATTCCGCTGGCCTCATGACGGTTGACACGGCAACCACCGCTGTTTCCGGCGCAGTCGTATCGACTGGCACGGCTTCAGGAGTGATTGATCGGATTCTTACTCTCACAGGTTCCAATCCAGGAGCCAATGAAATTGCAGGAAGTCTGGTAGATGCTGACAATGGCGGAAAACTCGCAATCACAAAAACCGGCTTAGGAATGTGGGTTCTCTCCGGTGAAAATACTTATACCGGTGCAAGCTCCGTCACGGCGGGCACGCTCGCCCTCGTCGGCGGAAGTCACGCATCACCCATCACCGTCGACAGTGGTGCGGCTTTGGGTTTCACCGTGGGTTCTCCCACCACCTCCACCAGCACGGTCACCTTCAGCGGTTTGACGGCCAAGGTGACTGTCACCGGAACTCCCACTGCCACCACCCTGATGACGGCCAGCAACATCACTGGCACGCCAGTGCTCGACCCTGCCATTCCAGGCTACGAGCTTGCGATCGAAGGTGGTGGCACTCAGCTCAACCTAAAATCGACTGGTGCAGCTAACAACTACGACACTTGGGCCACCACCAACGGCGCTTCCGGCCAAGCCTCGAATCTGGATCATGACAACGATGGTGTATCTAACGGGGTTGAGTATTTCATCGGTGGCCCCAACGGCAACACCACGGGATTCACTCCGCTACCCGGCATCACCAGCACCGCCGGCGTGCACCGCATCACTTGGACGAAGGCGGCCGATTACACCGGGGTATATGACACCGACTTCCTGATCGAAACCTCCTCCACTCTGGCGGAGGGAAGCTGGACCAGCGAGGCATCACCCGGAACGGTCACGATCGATGGCAATGACGTGATCTACACCTTCCCTGCGGGTCCGGTAAAATCCTTCGCCCGCCTCAAAGTCACTGGCCCTTAAGCCCCAAAAAATTCACAATTCCTGAGCTATTTGGGCCGTCGAGACTCACTCGACGGC
>JBILPN010000607.1:0-2774 GCA_044373865.1 Luteolibacter sp.
GTTGCATCAGGGGAAAAAGTTTGTGCGGCGCTTCGACGCAAATACCTACCTACGAATCATCGATTTATGGTCTCGCTACGATGCCACGCACGAGGGGGATGCCGAGACACCGGCGGATCTTTTTGAACGCGCGCGCCTCGCCGGGCAGCGCTGGTTGGTTTTCTCGATCGACTCGGATTTTTGCTTCTACCCAGAGGAACAGGCGGAGTTGGTCAAGCATCTTGAGCAGGCGAAAGTGGAGGTGATGCATATCATCGTGCATTCCGATAAAGGGCACGATTCGTTCTTGCTAGAGCCGGATTTATACACTCCACACATCTCATGGGTGCTCGGGAAATGACGGGGCTGCGCTTGGCGGTTTTTTGAAATTTGCGGGCTCAGTGGCGTATGAGCGATGCTTTGGCCGGATTTTTTTCCAAGCCAGGTTCATCAAACTTCTGCACTCGTCACTTGCGCTGTTGGCCCGCTGAAAAGCTGCTCAATCCCGTCGAGCGCACCAGTTGGAATGGAAATTTCACCGGCCCGCACATCGTGATCCCGCGGATTGATGCGGATGAGGGTGTGTCCTGGCTTTTTGGCGCATTGAGATGAAATGTGCCGGATGCTTGGAATCGCCGTCCCCGCGCCGCACTCCACAATCACAAGACGCTTGTCTTGGATCGAGTTTAGCCAATGGTCGAATTGCCGTTCTTGGTCGGATGACCGCGCCTCAACCCATCTGGAGTCTCCAAACATGAGGATATTCGGTCTTTGGGTGCTCCCGCACTTCGGGCAGCAGGGCATGGGCGAGTTCGCTTGAAAGTTTTCTAAATCCACCTCCATCTGCAAATCCGTGGCAGGCCAAAGCGTTTCAACGCAGGGGACGGAACATTGCAGGTGGTTGATGGAGCCGTGGATTTCCACCACTCGCTCTGCTGCGAAACCTGCTTTCTGGAAATGACCGTCCACGTTTGAGGTCACCACGAAATAGCCGCAATTCATTTGACGCGCAGCATCAAGCAGCAACTGAAAGCCACGATGCGGCTGCGTCTCGCGATACAGGTTTAGACGATGTCCATAAAACCCCCAAGCGGTCTTGGGCTTCGTGTCAAACCACTTGGGATTGGCAATCTGGCTGAAGCGAATCCCCTTATCTCCCAGGCTAGGGTATGCTTTCCAGAATCCCGCATCGCCTCGGAAATCCGGTAGGCCGGAGTCCACTCCCATCCCGGCTCCGGCGGTGATCAATAACGCGTCGGCATTCTGAATCGCATTTTTTGCTAGGGTGAGGGCGCTCATGGTTCTTCTCGGGTGAATCCATCTGAATCGCAGGCTGCGGATTTTCGCGAAACGGGTTTCTCGGACGACCATGTATTTTTTTATTAGATTAGACAAGGCTTGTCTCGCGCGCTTCCCGTGATTGAACTTGCGAGAAATCATTTGAAACGAAGCTTCATCATTTGTGTGCTATGGTTCGTGCTGGGAGCCTTGTTGCCAGCAGCGCAGCGTGCCGCCTTGCAACTGAGGGACGAACCCTTGCCAATCACGGAGTTGGCTCCTTATCTTGAGATTCTAGAAGATCCCAGTGGCGAGTTGCGGATTGAGGATGTGATGGCTGAGAACGCTGGCTTCAAACTGAATCAACGAAGAATCCCTTCCTTCGGCTTCACTCGTTCGGCGGTTTGGCTGCGTTTCGAAGTTCGCTCGGACTTGAAACTGGACGAAAATTTGCTGCTCGGCTTGACGACCACGCGCTTGAGCCATTTCACATGGCATGTCACGGATGGTGTGCGCGTGCTGCATACGCTCGAGGCGGGTGCCGCCAATGCCAGCAGTCAAGGGGCATTGCACGGACGCTATCCGACGCTGGAGCTGAGGGTGCCCGCTGGCAGCTCGCGGACGATCTATGCGCGCGCATCCTCGGATACCTCAATCTGGCTACCGTTGAGCGCAGGATCGCCCCTGGCTTACTTGCAATTTGATCAGACCCGGATGTCGCGCGATTTGTTGATCATCGGGGTCTTTGTGTCGCTGGTGCTGTTGAATGGGATGCTGGGATCTTTGCTGCGACAAAAGATGTTTTATCAGATTTCGGCGGTCGCATTATCCTTCGCAATTTACTACTCAATCTTCAATGGCTACGCAGCCTTGTATTGGCCATCGTGTCCGTTGTGGATACAAAGACAGGGGATGCTCATCGTCTCGGCGATCGGCATGGGGGTGTTTGTAAGCCTGAATGGCACTTATGCTTTGCGCAGTCAGCGGTCCAAGCGAGTGCTGCGACTTCAGCGCGCGGCAGAACTGGTGATCCTTTTCATCATCGGAAGCTTCCTCGTTCTCGATTTCCAAGTCGCTGCGAAATTGTTTCATCCCCTTTTTGTGTTGGCGATTCTGTTGTGTCTTACTGCAATTTGTCTGAATTTGGGCCGCATGCCGCGAGGTGCGGAGCTGTGGTTCTTTGGCGCATGGCTTTTTTTCGGCGCCGGCATTGTGCTGATGGGATTGCAGTTTGCGGCAGTGATGCCGATGATGATTGTCAACGAGCAGCTCCAAGCTTGGTTATTGCCTGCAATTTTGATCGCATTTTTCCTAACCGTAGTCACTCGGCAGCGCGAGTTGCAGTTGGAGCAGGCACGCCGTGACGCATTGCATCATGCAGAAAAGCAGGCCTATGAGCTGATTGGCAGCATTTCGGCAGGGACCTTTGTGGTGGCGCGGGAGCAAGACGCTCAAGGCGAAATTGCAATGCGCTTCCGTTTCGTGAGTCCGCAATTTTTAGAGATGTTTGACTTGGT
>JBILPN010000608.1:0-2768 GCA_044373865.1 Luteolibacter sp.
ATCAGTTTCTGCGTGGAGCCATTCGCCCATTTCAAGTTGAGATTGGAGACGAGAACGTGAGTGGAGGGTTTCCACGCGATGCCGTCGGGAGAATCAAAAAGCGCGAGCGAGGTGCCGGCTTTGGTGAAATTTCCGCTGAAATCCTTGACGATGGCCCAGTAGCGATCCGTTCCGCGCCAGATGTATGGATCTTCCGCTGCGAAGGAAGAACCGGGGCTGGTGAAGACGGGTTCCGGGTGCTTTTTGAAAGGGCCGGTCGGGCTGTCGCTGGTGGCAACGACGTGCACGACGGGACCGCCGAAGGGTTGCTTGCCCTTGTCGCCAATGGCTTTGTAAACCATCAGGTAGCCCCCCTCTGGGCGTTGGGTAACGCTCGGGTTTGCGAGGCACTGGGCGTCATGAAAACCGGGTGTTGGTGCGATGAGTGGGGTGTCCGAGCGCGTCCACGGACCGGCGGGGCTGTCGGCGACTGCGACGCCGATGCGCTGCTTGTTGCGGTGGCTCCAGTTGAGGGTTTTCTCCGTGGCTTTGCCATCGCCGGTATTGCCCATGTAGTAGAGGTAATACTTGCTGCCGAATTTCACGAGTGTCGGATTGTGAGTGCAGAGCCCGTCCCAGAATTCCTTGCCGCGTGCTGGCAGGGCGACGCCCACAAACTTGTAGGGCCCCAGCGGATTGTCCGCGACAGCGTGCGCGACCTCGGAGTGAGTGACCCATGCGTAGTGGCCTAACTTGCGCGGCCAACGCGAGTAGAGCATGTGGTATTTTCCGTGGTCGTCACGGACGGCTGTGCCGCACCAGACGATGTAGCCCGGGTCCTCGAATTTCGCAGAGGTGGGCGCTGGCTGAATCATCATTTTAAAATCAAAATCTCCGGGCGCGGCGCTTAGGGATGCGAGGATGGCGAGGCTTGCTGCAAGAATGATTTTCATCGGGATTCGTGGGTAATGGTTCGCTGAATGTTAGGATCAGGCTTAAGCAGGTCCAAGAGAAACACGCCGCCCCAAGCTGATGAGACGGCGTGTTTCCGTGGAGCGGTCTAGATCGCTTGAGATTAAGGAATCAGGACGCTGCGCAGGCGGGCGAATTTCTTCGCAGGACTGCCGGGCGTGAAGGTGTAGGTGATGGTGGTGGATGGGTCCGGCGCATTGTGTGTGATTGCGGCGGTCCATGGGTCGCTCACCCCGAGGTCGGTCGAGGTCTCGATGATGTAGTTCACGTCGGCGTTGGCGATGGCGTCCGTGCCTTTGGTGAAGGCAATCGTGTTTCCCGACCAAACTCCGGGTGCGGGTGTCGCAGTGGTGGGACTGGTGCCGAGCGCGTATTCAGTTAGGTTGGAGAGTCCGTCGAAATCAGCATCGTTTTCAGGCAGTGCATCGGGGATGCCATTGTTGCTGGCCCATGCATGGTATCCGCCGGGGCCGCTGGTGACAGTCAGCGTGCCGGGTCCAGTGATCTGTGAGATCGCGGTGCCGGCATCGGTGGTGTTATCAAGCGCCTTGTAAACGCCAGCGTTCTGTTGGACCTCGCCGATGAAGAATGTTTCAACGGTGTCGGTGACGGGGCCGCCGGTTTCGTCGAAATTCAATTCCAAGGTCGCGCCGGTGGTGGCGATGGTGACGGTGGAGGACTGGTTGTTCGTGTTCGGGGCGTTGAGTTTGAGTTTCGCGCTGTTGACCGTGGTGTTTCCGGAGTAGCCGGGGGCGCTGAGGGTGTAGACAGAGCCGCTTTCGCCTTGAGCGGTGAGAGCTCCTGATCCGCTGATGGCGGAGCCGACGTTGATGGTTTGTGCTGCAGGGTTGATGCTGGCTGGAAGGCTTGTGGGACGCAGGCCAAATTTTAGAACACTGCCGATGCCGGTGGTGATTGTTGAGTCGTTGAGTTCAAGCAGCGGGGCGATGCTTGCGCTAGAATTCCGGGCCGTCGAGAGGCCAAGCACGGTGCTTGCCGCCAGAGTCAGTGGGCCGTTGAATTGTTGGGTGAAGACTTTGTTTTCCTGACAGTAGCCGTTGAGGAATGCCGCGCCGGAGAAGGTGAGGGGCTCGTTTACGGTGATGGTGCTGCCCGCGGTCTGACTGAAGTTTTGCATCAGCAAGATAGCGTCCTGGACCGAGGTGCCACCGGCGGTGGTGCCGAGTGAATTTCCGTGGCGGATGTCGAGCGTGCCTCCAGTGACCGTGAGATTCCCGGAGAAATCATTGCTCGGGCCGGTGTCGTTGCCCTGTCCGAAAGACAAGATGCCAGTTCCGGATTTGGTCCAATTTCCGGAACCGGAGATTTTCCCTCCGATGCGCCAGGTGGTGTTGATGTTCGTATCGACCTTGATTGTTATGTCGTTCGCGTTGATCGCAAATGTCTGGGTGTCGTTGGTGATGGTTGCGGTCGTAGCGATGCGTGCGAGTGTGCCGCCCGTCATCGTGACAGGCTGTGCGTTTAGCCCACCGATGAGTGATGCGCTGCCGAATTGGAGTTCACCGCCGGTGATGTTGATGCCTCCGGTAAACGAATTTGTGTTGCTGGTGCCCAGTGAAAGGACGCCTGAGTTCACCGTGATGCCGCCAGTGTGAGAAAGGCTGTTCGACACAGTGACGAGACCGGTGCCATTTTTGGTGAGCGAACCGCCTCCACTGATGCCGCCACCGGTGAGGGTGTAGGGGTTGGCCAGCGTGTTATCGAACACCATGTTGTCCGGGCTAACGGAGCTGCCTTGCACGACCACGTTGAAGGTGCTGGCGGTGTTGTCGAAGGTGACACTGTCGTTGCCGAAG
>JBILPN010000075.1:0-9734 GCA_044373865.1 Luteolibacter sp.
GTTCCAACAGCGATCTGGCCCGATCTCGGACCTTGGTGGAGGTAGCCAGCGGCCACCCACTTTTGGTAAACCATCCATCCGCTGGTCGAATAAGTCGCCCCGTACATATGGCCGAATCAACTATACCCCAAGAATGAATTCTCGGTTTCAGATTCATCGACTTCAAAGAAACGCATGATTTTTTTATCAAAATGGAGATCGATTTGATGGAATGAAGTGCGTGGAGATTTACAGATTGTGAGTTTTGCTAGGGATTGCATCGCAAGGAACTGGCCTTCATCTTCGGTGTAGTATTTGGGTTGGTAGAGGGTGGTGATGGTGTCGAGATAGCCGTCGATGGTATCGCGGTGTTTGATGTGATGGGCGAGTGGCAGTCCTTTTACCAGATCCTTCCGCCTCGAAGACTTGCGGGGGATGTTCACGATGAGTAAAATGGGGAGGTTCGATTCCAAGGCAAAGTGTTTGAGCTTCGAGACCACAGCAAGGATCTCCGCTTTAGTGCTGGTTTGAGATCCAGACGCAGGCGAACGCAGGAGCTGGAGGCTGTCGATCGCTATGAAACCGATGTGGTTTTCGTGTTTGTGCTGTTTGGCCGTATCAAGCAAATCATCAACTCCAAAGGTGATGTTTTCCTCGATGAACAATCGTGAGGCTGCGATCTGGTTTGCTGCATCCCTCAATATCCGCAGATGTGCTTTGCAGATGGGATGGGGGTTCCGGTCACGATAAAAGGGATCGAGGCTGGATTTTGAAAACAGCATGCGTCGCATGATTTCAGCGACTCTCAACTCCATCGAAAAGATAAGGGATGGCACTTTTTGTTCAAAGCAGATGTGATCCGCCATATTTAGCATCAAAGTGGTTTTTCCCATCTGTGATCTGCCAGCAAGCAGATGCAAGCCGGGGTACAATCCATTGATTTTTTGATCGAAGCCCGAGAAGCCTGTCGACAAAGATGACGGTGTGGCATTGTTTGAAAGAGCATCTTGGTAATCGCAGATCACGCTGTCGATAGCGCTTCTGAGATCGGAATTTTGAAATCGTTCGTTGGTGTTTTGAATCATGATTCTTTCAGGCATTTGGTAGCCGGGATTCCTTTGAAAACTTGCCAGAGTCGCACCATGGCAAAGGTGTCGAGCTTGCAGTAATCACGGAGTTGTTGTTGGATTTGTTCTTTGCGCACGGCGGTGGTGGCCGGGTTGATGGCTTCGAGGAAAGCTTCCTGGGCCATGCCACCGTGGTTGACTCCGTCGAGAGAGTCGTAGGAAAATTCTGGACAAAGCGCGGGCAGGACGGCCTTGAGGCTCCAGCTTCCGTGTTGGCTGGGGTGGTAGTAGTGGTTTCTGACAACAGGGAGGAGATCGACAATACGTTTGATCATGCCGACGAGTTTAGGAGCGAGCTCTGGAAAGCGCTCGGCAAGTTTGCGAATGACGCCGGATTCGAATCCTGCGTTGTAGGCGAAAATGGGACCTTGAAATCCACAGTCCTTGATGAGTTGCAGCGCACAGGCGAGCGATGGGTCAGTAGATGTTAGGCAGAGAAATTCGCTGTGCTGCATCTCTCCGTCTGAATGGATGGTGTGGACACTGTATTGGAAAGGAATCTGCGAATAGGGCCTCGTCATTTCCCAGAACGGGACCGCGAAGCCGATGGTCTCGAAGTCCAGAAAATAGGCCGGATAGGTATGGTCACGTAGTGCAGCGGCAGCGCCCTCGGCATTGTAGTAAGGCTGGCCACTTGCGCTGCACTCTTTGACGCGTTGCTGCAATAGGTTGAGCATGTCTTCCGGGACATCGCGCAGGTCATCGATACCGGATTGTTCGATTGAAGATCGGCGTTTGTGGTGAAGTCTGGGCAACGAACTCAGCGGAAAATCGGGAGCCACTGTATGCCGATTGCAGTAAGTGCAGAAGGGGCAGGTGTATGGCTCGTAGCAATGGTCTCCGGTTTCGACTTCCGGCTCGGCAGGTTGCTTGGCGATTTCATGCGCGAGTGCGATCCACTCTTTGACTTCCTCGAAGCGCTCGGTGGTTTCCTCCGTGATATCTAACAAATTAAAAAGCCCCCCGAACTCCATTTCTCCGTAGTAATCAAAGCCGGGATAGGTGAAGGCGTTGTTGATGTAAGCGATGCTGGTTTCAGTGAGTGAAATACCTGCCTCGCTCGCGATGAAAGCCTGGATAGCGAGTTCGTCGCGGAAGTGATCGTGAACCTTGGTGGAAGATTTCACCTCGATCATACGCCAATGCACCTTTCCGTCCCAGCGAGAGGGCAGCATGACATCGGCATAAGCTAATGCTCCAACTGCGAAGATGCCAGCTTCGAAAACCGGGCCTTCGCCCTTCGCCAAAAGCTCGGCACTGTATTGGATCGCCTCGGAGTGACCGAGTGCATGGATGTCGATGAAAATGCCTTTCTGTTTCGGGTCGAAATAGCTTCGTGCCGCAGCGCCGACTTGGCTTCCTGAGGCAAATTCCATTTTTGATCCGGAGTCATCGCGCAGTTCGGGCTTGTGGATTTCCAGCCACAGGCGTTTGGAGCACTGGCGATAAGCCATGATTTTGGATTTGGTGAGATTGGGCATGAGTTCTGAAGATCTTGGATTTATGGCATCTCATTTATACCGCTGATGATCAGGTAAATATGCACGATGGTTGACTTACCGGGCAGGCACTCTTGAATTCGGAAACTAAGGGAATAGCAATGCGGATTCAACCCGGAAGCGCAACGATGGCGGACGCGTCTGACCATACTTCGCGCGGCGTCCTCCAGCCAAGACGCTTTTTCGAACTTATGGAAGATAGAAATAATTAGATTTTGATTGCTGCATTGTTTGAGCATGATTTGCGGTATCGCATGGAAGGAGGTGCTTGGCGGTGGCGTGGTTGAGTTAGAGCATGGAAAAGTCGCTTCCATGGCTGCTCTTTGACCCCTCTCACCCCTCTCACGCCACTCGGGCCCATCCACCTCTCTCCAACAGCGGAGTTTGGATTTAATGTTCCTCACGGATCCATCATAAATCGTGCGCCTTTGGAGCTGAGCCAAGAAACTCTCTAAGTCGCTTGGTGTCGCCGGGATTGGAGACTAGGCCGAGGCTGTCGGATTGACCTCTGCAGGCCAGTTCACCGTCAGTCCCCCTCACGACAAAACCCGCTGACACGGGTGCCCCACTCCTGAATGGTATCGCTTTGGAAACCCTTTCATGAATGAGGTCTCTGGAAAATAGGATGAACTCCCCGTGCTTGAATCGAATGTATTTCATAAGATGTAAAAGTATGTTCGGATTTTAATCAATGGAATCGTCTCACAAGTTCTTGATTGGATTTTTCCACCCACCTGAAAGTATTGGCTGCCCCGCGATTTCGGGCGGTCAAACAAGTGCGGGTCAACGCATCCAGCGAAGCACAGCGATCTGCGACCGTCCGGGTGTCATTGAAGCTTCGCAACAAATCCTTGCTTGGAAGCGACAGCGCCACCTCACGCACCTTGAGGCGATCGGTGGCAAAGATCACGATGCCTCCAATTTCGCTTGGTTCGCCCCATCCTTGGACGCCATACCGCACCAAAATGTTACGCATATCGAACATCAGCTTCTCGTGCTTTCGCACACGCGGATCGTTCCAACCACTGCCTTCGAATTGCCTGACATGGTGGCGCGCCAACTGGATAGCTTCATCCAGAGTGAGGCGTTTGTTGGTGGGCATCACCTTCCATGGTGACTTGCTCAAAATTTCCGTGCCGAATTCACGCTTCAGCGAATCCAACACCTTGCCTTCCGGCGGCAGATCGATGCGCACGATGCGGGTGCCCGACTGCAATTCCACCCGGAAGAGAACGGGCCCGAAGAAGAGCGCCGAGCGCCAGTTGCAGGTGACATACGTTCCACGACCATAAGATCCATCGTGAATCCAGCGGTCGATTCCGCTCTTCGCCTTATATTTGACCAAGGGCGTCTCCGCCGTCCAAGACCAGTCGCGGAACCCCTCCCTGAGGATCTTTCTCGCGTTGCGCTTACGGGTGCCGTGGAAGAACACCTTTTCCTTCATTGCCATCTGATGTCGATCACCGCCTGAGGGCGAAGTCTGCTGGGTCGAAGAAAGTGGCTGCATCCATCGACTCTACTCACCTCGTCAAGCCCCCCCTTCATAAAACATCGGCGCACGCCGCAACTGATGGCAAATCAATCGAATACTCTCGGAAAACATGTGGGAAAATTCCCTGCAATTTTCGAACCTACTCCCGCATTCATCCCACCCCTATCGGTATTCCAGCAGCGAACTCCAACCCTCAGCATGTGGGCAGTTGCCACGCTGACCTCGATTTCACAAAATCTCACCAACTTTCACCCGCTCGCAAGTTTGATCGACAAGGCCCTGTTCCATCAGATAGGTGTTTTGCACTCTTCATCGCCCCATGCTCACTCCCACCGAAGTCCCGATCTGGCAACTCGTCACCGCCCAGTTCCGCCTCGGGTCGCATTCCGACCACGGCCCCTCCCACTGGCTAACTGTCCGCCGCAATGGCCTCTACCTCGCCCGCCATCACTCCGCCGATGAGGAAATCATTCGCCTTTTCGCGCTTTTCCATGACTCCTGCAGGGAAAATGAATTCCGCGACCCAAAGCACGGCCCGCGCGGTGCACAGCTCGCTCTCGGATTTCGCCAAGCCGGCCACTTCCAACTTGATGATCTTCGGATGGACCTCCTCGTCACTGCTTGCAGGATCCACAACGGCGGCCCGCCCCAATCCGAACCCACCCTCGCCATCTGCCTCGACGCCGACCGTCTCGACCTCGGCCGCGTCGGCATTCTTCCGGACCCAGCCCTCCTTTCCACCCTCACCGCCCAATCCATCGCCAAACGCCAAGCCTGGCATGAACTCACCGAGTAGCGTCGCTCCACCAGTGGCCATGGGGATTCTGACCTATGTTTCGCGAAAACGGGCCACTACCTTCGCCACCATCGGCCGTTCACTTCATATTGGATAAAACCCCGATATCCAAGCTCCCATGCGCCTTACCTACCTCATCCATCACCTCACCGTTCCCTGCGCCGACAACGGCAAGAAGTTTACGCAAACCGAGCACATTAACCGCACGGAATCGCTCCTCGCCTCCACGCGCTATTCCAGCCTCGGCCGTAAATCACTCGCCCAGCTCTGGCAACATCCGGATTTCGATTCAGCCCTGCCTTTTCTCTTGGTTTCCTCCCACATCGATTCCCTTTACCACCACTACCATTCCAGGTGTGAGGACGGCATGTTGCACGGCACCTACGACAACTCCATCACCAACGCCGCCATCCTCTCCCTGATCCTCGACGATCACCTTCCGCCGCAAGTGCTAGTCGCCTTCACCGGTGATGAGGAGGAAAACTCGCGCGGTGCGGATCAAGTCATGAAAATCCTCCGAAAATCTACGCACGCCCCCTTGCGCCCTGAATGCGTCGTCGTGCTCGACATCACCGAAGAGGGCTTCGCGAGCCACGCTTTCACCGTCGAGAATGTGTTCCACTCGGAAGGGCCACCCGCTGGAGCCCGGCTCCGCTTCACGGCTATCCGGCAACTCACCCAGCGCCTGCGCACCCTCCTCGCTCCTACAGACCTCTGCATCATCGAAGAAGGCGAACCCGACGAATCCTGGCAATACGACGAACACAACCTCAACTGCTTCGCCTTCTGCCTGCCCTGCCAAACCCTCACCGGTGACATGCATGACGACGAAGGTGTCCGCATCAAGGAATCCTCCGCCAGCCAATACACCGACACCCTTGCCAGACTCCTCCGGGAAATTATCGCAAACCTATCCTTCTCCAGAACCTGAATGAATCACCACCACCAAATCCATCGCCACCCGCCTCGCCTTCGACAAAACCCACCACCCTGCCAGCAAGCTCCTCGTCGGCGGCCAAGGCATCCCCATCGCGGTGTTCCTCCAAGCACCGGCTTCTCACTGGCTCGGTGATAAGCCATGATGTCACTACTGAATTCAGCCGATCACGAACCTGACTCCCGGCTTACAAGAAACTCCCATGAAAAATTTCCCATCAACCACCCTTGACACAAGGGTATCAATTGGTAACTTAACCCCGTGACCGGACATGCCACCAAGAAAAAGCATCGCACCCATCCCGCCCCGTTGGATCATCCCGGTGGTGAAAATTCTCAGGGACGGGGACATTCGGACCATCCGCTGGACTCTCACGGCGGAAAGTGAATTCCACCTCTTCGGATTCTTCTCCAAGGAGCAAGCCTATGAATACTGCATCGACCTTCTCCTCGCCCCCGGCATCCACGGTGAAATGGTTTCCGGCATGTATGACCGCATCGATGGGACTCTCTGTGAAACGTGGGCTATGCTCGGCACACACCCCCTTGGCTCGCCCGTCGATGTTTATGTCAAAATCGGCCTCCACCAGAACCAAGTCATCTTGAACCTGTTTTCCCTCCATATCGACCGCAGCGGCGATCTCCGCTCCGCCATTGCAGACTACCACCAATC
This sequence comes from Luteolibacter sp., assembly GCA_044373865.1. GTDB lineage: Bacteria > Verrucomicrobiota > Verrucomicrobiia > Verrucomicrobiales > Akkermansiaceae > Luteolibacter. The sequence continues at coordinate 6,503 of JBILPN010000075.1, forward strand.
CAGAAAACGCAAAAAATGAAAGTAGCTACCAAAAAAGTCCCCTTCGAAATCTACTTGCCCGCCACGCCGGACACCCCAGCCAAGTGGGTGGAAACCATCGAAGTCGAGGTCTATGAAAACTTCGGCGAGGATTTCCTCACCACGAAATCCTCCGAACTCGTCGAGCGCACTCGTGCCCGGCACATGGGGTTCCTGCACGGCAAGGACATCCGCGACCTCCGCAAGCGCCTCGGTCTCACCCAGGACGGACTCTCCGCCCTGCTCGACTGCGGAGAAAAATCCCTATCCCGCTGGGAAAGCGGTCGTGGCCTACCCTCCGGGATCGTCAATAAACTCCTCCGCCTCCTCGACGAAGGTTTACTCACTCCTGCAAGCCTCGCCGCCGTCAGCGGACCGCGACCTTCATCAACCCACGCCAGCTATTTTCAAAACCGTCGTCCATCCAACGTCATCCAATGCGATTTCAGCAAGCGTTGGCCTAGCAAGCGTGAAGTCAATGAATGGATTGCCGCTCAGAACATCCAACCACTTGCCGCCTGCTTATGAACCTCGCACCTCTTCAGCTCACCGATTACTTTCTCACGCATCTCTCGCTGGATTCGAATCCGGATTTCAATTCCGCCAAACCAGCAGATGATCCTGTGGAATCCCTCACCGTGATCCCCGAATGCAGCCTGTCTGACTACAAGGAAGAACAAGGCTCCGAATGGCTGGTTGCGTTGGAAATCACCCAAACGATCCCCGAAGGTGTAAATCTGCCTTACTCCTTCGCCCTGCACATGCACGGTTTCGTGCTCGCCTCGCCCCATCTTGAGGGTGCCATGCTCAAACGCACTGTGCACGCCAACGGCCCCTCTATGCTCTTCGGTGCCGCCCGTGAAATCATCCGCGCCGCCACCGGTCGCGGCCCATGGCCGGCCGTAATCATCCCTTCCACCAATTTTCTCACCGGCCTGCCCCCGATCGAAGCCCCACCCACTCCTCCGGTTATAAAGGTCACCAAAAAAGTCTCCACGAAAAAAAGCCCTTAGACTAAGCCGTTGCACCTCACCACCCCTATTTGGTCGATGAGCCATTGGACAACAACATGAACCTGCCCAAAGACTATCGCCAAGGCTATCTGCGTTACTGCCTCGCGTGCTAGCTTGGTTTGGGGCCAAAGGATTGTCCGGACACTGGACACACAAATTTAAAGAAGCGCTCGGAAGAATCGGCTCAAAACAGGTCGGATCATGGGATCCCCGAGAACATCGAAGTGTATAATACATTGAGGACCTGATTGAACGAGTCCGTCACGGGATATTTTTTGAATAAGAATCAATCACAGAAACCAACCGTAATGGAATACTATCCTCTGCTTCTTTCCACGATCTTTCAGACTTTTGGCGAGGGTGGGCCGTCTACTGCTGTAGCACTGATTAGTAGAGACCCCGTTTCAAGTCCTGCCCAACTGCATCCATTGGAACCTTTTGAGTTTCCGTCATCGCTTTTGCCAAAGGCGATTATCCCCACTCACCTAGAAGGCATCGACACATTCCCCGCGACGGCATCCACCGTGGTCAAAAAAGCGGGGAGCCGAAGCTGCTTCGCCTTTCCACCGCAGCCCCCGCGGTTTCGTTCAGATGAGTGGCGAAAGCGGTACGCCTCTCTGGACCTTTTGGATGCTCTCGTCGTTACGATGCTGGATGGTGAGGAGGCGCTGCCGAGGGACAGACACGGGCAACCAAACTGGTCATTTCGCGAAAACGAATTGCTGAGGCCATACACTCCCGAGTTGTGGAGTGCGGGGGATGCTCGTCTAGAATGTCTGATACTGCTCATTCCATCATCGGCGCTGCGATCTGATCGATCAGATTTTTGGAGGCAAAAATATTTGCCAAGTCATGAGGCCACCGTGATTGAACACGATCACGATGGCGTGGCTGAAGCGCTGGGCCTTCAGGTGAGTCCGGATATTCGCTGGACTACCCTCATTCTGCGGCCTCGTCCCGGACCAATTCGTTTCATGAAGATCACTGATGAGGCACAGGAGATTGGCGCAAAGACCATTGCAGTGGATCTTACAGATCTACTGCGCCTGACCTTCGGGAAGACAAAATTCGGTTTTGTTCACAAAGGTCATTTGGATCGGGATCTTCCATGTTGTTTTGATTCGTATTCTCCGGAAACCGAGAAGCTGCTTAACGTAGTTTCAGGGTTAGGCAAACGGATGGAGCTTCACGAGCTCGTCAAAATAATTGATGGGTGCCGCCCGGCCTTCTCGAATCACAGCAAGGCTGGCGTTACCGATTTCCTTGCTGTTAACTCCCGAAACATCGGGAGCAACGGACGAGTGGACCTCTCGGAAGTTGATACACAGGAAAGGCCTGCCGTTATCCGGCATTTTCTCCAGGATGGGGACTGGTGCATCAGCCGTCTTGCTCCGGATGGCGGAGCAATGAAAGTGGGCGAATACCGCAGCGATGATCGTGAGGTCACCACGGCACCCGGCATCATTCTAATCAGACCCAATGCCGACTTAACCAACCACCAGCGACGAGTTCTCTTCAACTACCTGCGCTCCAGTCTTGCATTGCGGCTTCTCGAAGTCTTCGACTCGGCAGGATCTCGTAACGGTCGGTTGCAAATCTTACGAGGCTTACTTGGACGCCTACCAGTGCCGCTCGCCGATCCAGTCACACAGACAAGGCCGAAGCAGGCTTGGGACTGGCGGCGGATCGATGATTGGAATGCTTTTTTTGAAGACCGGTTTCAAACCATTCTCCGGACCGTCAGTGACGAAAGTGCCTGCTCCTCAAGGTGCCCTCACTGCACAGCACCACATCACCTCCGGGTGCACTTCATCGGTGATAGTAACCTTACAGCGTTTATTACGGGTCCAGAGCGGGAAGCATTTCATGCTTGCTGGTATGGGCTTTTACTTGTCTCGCAAGGACTCCACACGAGCTTCCGCAGAGCGCATCGCGCATGGGAGTTGCAGGTCTTCTGCCCCCTACCCGTTCATGAGGCTGGCGAAGGTTGCATAAGAGTCAGCCCGTCGCGCTGGATGATGAGGGATGTGGGGATTCACCCCGATGTATGGGAGATCTTTCTGGCCTTCTTCCGCCAGCGAATCCTGGCGGAAATGAAGCGCCTCACTGGAATTTTTCCCGATCAATTGATGAAGGCAATCCGCAAAGACCGCCGCCGTCAACGCGAGCCGCTTCACTGGACAGAGGAAAGGCTTTTGGGG
>JBILPN010000076.1:0-9716 GCA_044373865.1 Luteolibacter sp.
GCGTATTCTATCAGAGCTTGAGCAGCAAGGGTTGTTGGAGAATACCTTGATTGTTTTTGCCGGTGACAATGGTTATTTCCATGGTGAACATGGTTTGGCCGATAAGTGGTATCCTTACGAAGAGAGTATTCGTGTCCCTCTCATCATTCGTGATCCTCGCATGCCACAGGCGAAGTTGGGAAGCACGGATGCCGCGTACGCGCTCAATGTGGATCTCGCACCTACCATTCTTGCCGCCGCAGGTGTGAAGGCACCATCCACGATGCAGGGGGCGGATATTGCTTCTCTCTATCTTGACGAGGTTCGACCAGCGTGGCGCACGGAGTTTTTTTATGAGCACGCTGTGATCAGGGATAAGAGCTTCATTCCAGCCTCGGAGGCTCTTGTGCGCAAGGACTGGAAGTATCTTTTCTGGCCAAACTTTGGTGTCGAGCAGCTTTTTAATCTTAGCACCGATCCAATGGAAGAGAACGACCGTGTGTCCGACCCCTCGCAGATGGAGCGACTCGCTGGGATGCGATCTCGTTTTCGCGAACTGAAAGCGGCCGCACGTTGATGGTGTGTCGGTGAGCCCGAGTGGAGGGAGTCAAGGGGTGACCGACAATTCCTTTACCACCTGATTTCGCTCGGCGCTGTTTTCGATAACCTTCTGCCTGACCTTTGAAAAATCAATTTTGCTGAGATCAATTTTTCGGACTTCCCGGTTGTCCATTGTGTGGAAATATAAGATGCGCTTTTTCAAATCCGACACCGTCGTGATCTGTGTTGCGCTGGTGATGTCAGATGCGACTTTGTCCGGGACCGCAGTTGCGCCAACCGGTATATTGAAGTTATCCAAGATTCGGAAACATTCAAACACCGCGTCGTCTGTGCTCGCCAATGGGCGCGCTGAGGCCGTGAATGCCGCTGCCCGCACAAAGCGGGAAGGTGGTGTAAAATCTCCCGGCAGGCCTCGCAAGCCCGAGCCGCCTCCCAGTGGCGATAGCTTCACGCCTCCAAGTGTGAGGGGGCTGTTTGGTTCGGGGGTGAGTCCAACATAATTCCGGAGGTTTGTTAGATGCCAAGAGTATTCAGGCGAGTTTGTGATGACTCCTAGAAATGCGTTATGAATGATCAACTTCCCGCCATCGATGATTTCGATCACGATGCATTCGCCCGTTGAATCCGCGATTTTCCAGTGGAAAGGAAGTGGAGCGCCGCCGAAGCGCGGGTCTTCCACATTCACGACTTGCACATGCTCCAGTTGGGTTCGTAGCTCTGCCACGGTTTCAAAGGACGAAAGCATCCACTGCATGAAATCGCCAACACTGAGTGAGCGCGCTGCCTGGGTGGAGTCATAATCGCGGAATTTCGCGAAACCGGGGAAGTAGTACATCCCTACATACAAACCGGCTTCATTGAGGCCGTCCGGTCCATAATCTTGACCATAGGCGGTAATCGAGACAAATCCGTGGCGGCCTTGCCATTTCATCCCGTTGTTGCCTTCGGGTGTTAGGCCCGTGAATTCTTTGTTGCGAGGGAACACAACGAGCCGGTCGTGTTGGGCATCCCCCAAGGCCCACTCAACGGTGCGCCCCACCACGACACCACCATCGCTTGAGCTCAGGGAAATGCCGGTGCACGCGAGCCCATGATTTGGCTGGAAGAGCAAGAGCGTGACCAAGGCTGCGATCGTTGATAATTGGCGGTTCATTTGGCGATTTCGATTCAAGTGGACTGCATAGCACGGCACTTGGGTAGGCGTCAACCTTGTGCATGGCGCTTGGCAATCGAGTGATCGCAGCTGGATGTATTGAACCGCTAGAATTTCATCCGAGCAAGGACCGTTCGTTGCACAGGGCGAGATAGGTCTCTGCATCGAGAAAATCTTGGCCGTGGATCAAGTGGTCGAGCAGAGGAATTCCGGTCAGATCCTCGACCACGCCTTTGTTGGTGATCATCGCGGTGTCCATTTCGTCCTCGAGTTGATTGAGGATGATTCCGGCGCAAGTGAGGCCTTTGGCGCGGATGGCCTCGACGGTGAGCAGGATGTGGTTGAGCGCGCCGAGCTTATTTCCGGCCACGAGAATGACTGGCAATTGCAAGTCCGCTGCGAGGTCGGAAATCCGGTAATTGGCGGCGAGGGGAACTTCCCAGCCGCCAGCGCCCTCCACCAGCACCTTGGCGTGGCACGTGGCGAGTTGGCGATAGCCTGCGATGAGTTCGGCAGGGTTCAAGGTGCGGTTTTCCAGCATTCCCGCGACGTATGGGGCGACTGGCGTGTTGAAATAGACGGGGTTGACCGCATCCAGATCGAGCCCGCCAGAGGCCTCGGCCAGCATGCTTGCGTCATCCCGGTCCCCGCAGGCGACGGGCTTGTAGCCGACCGCATCGACGCCCGCCTGGCGCAAAGTTTCAAGAATCAAGCGTGTGACGTAGGTTTTGCCGACTCCCGTGTCAGTTCCTGTGATGAAAAAGCTCATGGCGCGACCGTGTGCTGGCTGGATGAAAGCGGTCAAGTCATGGCCGGATAAATTTGCCCTTTTCCAGAATCATTCTGCGTTCATGCTGAGGGCACATGAGAACTGATTTCCTGGTGATCGGCGCGGGCATTGCTGGTCTTTCTTTCGCACTGCGCGCGGCGCGGCACGGCTCGGTGACGGTCATCGCCAAGGGTGAGGCCTACGAATCCAACACGGCGTGGGCGCAGGGCGGCATAGCCTCGGTGTTGCCGGAGGAATTCCGTGATGCCGGGGATTCCTCGGAAGCGCACCTTGCGGATACGCTGGATGCGGGCGCGGGGCTGTGCAAGGAGACGGCCGTCCGAACCATCATTGAGGAGGGTGCGGCGGCCATCGAGGATTTGGTGGCTTACGGGGTGCAATTTGACAGCGGGCCCGCAGGTTTTGAGCTCGGCAAGGAGGGGGGGCATTCTCACCGCCGCATCCTTCATGCGCGGGACACAACGGGTCGGGAAATCGCTAGGGCACTCATTGAAAGTGCCCGGAAATCGCCAAATATCACCTTGTTGGAACATCATTTTGCGATTGATTTGATCACGACAGCGAAGCTCGGTGGCGTGGTGGATGACCGGGTTTTGGGGGCTTATGTGCTGGATACCAAGAGCGGTGAGGTGAAGGTGTTCCGCTCGGATCGCGTCATCTTGGCGGCCGGCGGTTGTGGGAAAGTCTATCTCTACACGACCAATCCAGACTCCGCAACGGGCGATGGAGTCGCACTCGGGTGGCGCGCCGGTGCTTCGATTTCCAACATGGAGTTCATTCAATTTCACCCAACCTGCTTCTACAACCCGGGCGCAACGGGGCCGGAAGCCCGCTCGTTTTTGGTGAGTGAAGCGGTGCGCGGTGAGGGAGGAATTTTGATCAATGCCAAGGGTGAGGATTTCACCAAATCCATCGATCCCCGGGGTTCGCTCGCACCACGGGACATCGTCGCACGGGCAATCGATCGCGAGATCAAGCGCACGGGAGCCGCCTGTGTCTATCTGGATGTGACGCACAAGCCGAAGGGGTTCATGAAAGAGCGCTTCCCTTATATTCATGCGACGCTTTTGAAATTCGGTTTGGACTGTGAAACCCAGCCTATTCCGGTTGTCCCGGCGGCGCACTATCAATGCGGTGGCGTGCTAACGGATGTGAATGGAAAAACCACGATTCGCGGGCTTTTCGCGGTGGGTGAGGTTGCCTGCACCGGTTTGCACGGAGCGAACCGCCTGGCCTCGAATTCGCTGTTGGAGGGCAATGTCGTTGCACGACGCGCGCTGGAGGAAATGATGCGGCTCTACCCGCCGGGCAAGTTGGTGCCCGAGCCACCACCCATTCCCGCGTGGGAACATGGCGACACCGCGGAGCCCGATGAGTTGGTGGTCATCTATCATAATTGGGACGAAATCCGGCGCTTGATGTGGGATTATGTTTCGATCGTACGGACCGACAATCGCCTACGCCGAGCGACGGCGCGATTGAAGAATTTGAAGAAGGAAGTTCGCGAATTTTACTGGGGTCACCGGGTGAATGCGGACATTCTCGAGCTCCGGAATTTGGTGGCTGTGGCCGGGTTGATTGTCGAGTGTGCGGTCCGTCGCAAGGAATCCCGAGGGCTGCATTATACGCTCGACTACCCGGAGACGGATGAGCGCTGGTGTGTGGATACGGTGTTGAGAAAATTCTAGGCAGGCACGGATTTTTTCAAGCATCCGGTCAGCAGGTCCCAGACTTGAATGCGGGTGCATAACCCTTTTGGGTGAAGGACAGAATCGATCTTGCAGGGCATCATGTCCTGCATGTCGAGACGTCTTAGAGCGCTGTTGATTTTCCTTTGGTGTTGCAGCGTAAGCCATGCATTGGCCAAGCCATCGCTGTTTATCATTGGCGACTCGACCGTCCGCAACAGCACGGCTGGCCAGGTCGGTTGGGGAGATCCCTTGATGGGTCACTTTGATCCCGCGAAAATTCAAGTTTACAACCGTGCAATTGGTGGGCGAAGCAGTCGCACCTTTTTGAGTGAGGGGCGCTGGGATGCGGTGATGGCGCATTTGAAACCCGGGGATTTCGTGCTCATGCAGTTCGGCCACAACGACGGTGGCCCGCTCAATGACGAGCGTTGCCGGGCCTCAATCAAGGGCAATGGCGATGAGACGGAGGAAATTGTGCGCAAGACGGATCAGGTGCCGGAGACCGTGCGCAGCTATGGTTGGTATTTGAGAAACTACATCAAGGATGCCAAGTCGCGCGGAGCCACGCCGATCGTGGTTTCTCTCATTCCAAGGAATCTCTGGAAAGATGGAAAAGTGGGGCGTGCGGACACGAGTTACGGATTGTGGGCGAAGCAGGCGGCGGAGCAGGAATCTGCGGCGTTCATTGACTTCAATCAGATTCTTGCCGAGCGTTACGAAGCGCTTGGCCGTGAAAACGTGGCAAGTTTGTTCGCTGGCACAGATCACACGCATACCTCGCGAAAGGGCGCGGATTTTCATGCTGAAGTTCTAGCAAAATCTATCCGTGCCTTGAGTGAATGCCAGTTAGGTAAAGCGCTGTTTCCAGAGGATTTGTGGATGCCATCGATCTATTCGGATCACATGGTGTTGCAGCGTGAGATGGCGCTGCCAGTTCGCGGACGGGCGATTCCCGGTGTGGAAGTGATTGTGAAACTTGCAAAATCCGAAGTGAAAGTCACCACTGCGGCGGATGGCACATGGCAGCTTGAATTGCCAAAAATGAAGGCGGGCGGGCCACATGTCTTGGAAGTTTCGGCAGGTGAGGTTCAGCTTCGCTATCAGGACGTGTGGGTCGGTGAAGTTTGGTTCGCCTCTGGCCAGTCGAACATGGACTTCACCTTGGCCAAGACGCAGAAGCGCTCGTTTTCGGGAGTCACGGATTGGGAAAAAGTCGTCGCAGAAGCACAGCACCCCCAGCTTCGGATGTTCACGGCAGAGTGGGCGATGCATGAGTTTCCGCAGCGCGATGTCTTGGGAAAATGGGCGGTGTGTTCTCCATCGAGCGCAGGGGATTTTTCCGCGGTGGCCTATCATTTCGGTGTGGCATTGCAGAAGGAACTCAAGCTGCCTATCGGACTCATCACCTGCGCGTATGGAGCGAGCACCATTGAAGCGTGGATGCGGCAGGAGTGCTTGCAAGCGCATCCTCAATTCAAAGAATTGCTGCATGAGTTTGGCAAGAAGCAGTTGGTGTTTCGCGACAATCCAAACTTATTTTTGGAATACGGCAAGGCACTGGCGAAGTTCACCGGCGGGCGCGCACCACGGAATCCGGATCCGGTGCAGGACCAGCACAATCCTTTTGTGCTGCACAACGGGATGATCGCGCCGATTGCGCCATTCGCCATCCGGGGGGCGATCTGGTATCAGGGCGAGTCTAACTTAAATTCACGTTCGCTGTATGCGGACTTGCAGAATGCGTTGATCGCAGATTGGCGGCAAATTTGGAATCGGCCGGACCTGCCGTTTTACTTTGTGCAGCTTGCGGGCTATCAGGCGGCAACGGATGAGCCATCCAGCGGGCAACTTCCCGAGATGCGCGAGGCTCAGGCGAAGTCCCTGCTGCTGCCTAACACAGGCATGGCGGTCACGATCGATATCGGAGATGAAAAGGACATTCATCCGCGCAACAAGCGAGATGTGGGCGAGCGCTTGGCGCGCCTAGCCTTGGCTAAAACCTATCAGCAACGGGGAGTGGCCACAGGGCCAGTTTTGCGCGATGTCAAAGTGGAAAGTGGGCAGATCCGTTTGAGCTTTGATTCAGTCGGGCGTGGCTTGCATGCGAAGGGCGGCCGCTTGCAGCACTTTGCGATTGCGGGTGCGGATCTGAAGTTCGTGTGGGCGGACGCGGTGATCGTGCGCGACAGCGTGCTGGTATCGAGCCCGCAAATTTCTGCGCCCGCTTACGTTCGGTATGCGTGGGGCAATCATCCACGCGCCGCCAATCTCTACAATTCCGAGGCACTTCCCGCAGCTCCATTTCGGACCGACCCATGATCCCACGAATCTCAATTTTTCTGTTTGCCAGCCTGCTTCCGCTTGCGGCACAGCTTCCCGCCTTTCCCGGTGCACAGGGCTTTGGTGCCTATGCCACGGGTGGACGTGGTGGCGATGTTTACTATGTGACGAATCTAAATTCATCCGGGGTCGGTTCCCTGCGGTATGGCATCGACAATGCGCCATCGAGTGGCCGGACCATTGTGTTTGCAGTTAGTGGCTACATTCCCATCAGCGGAGGCAACCTGCGCATCGTTCAAAACAAAGTCACCATTGCCGGGCAAACCGCGCCGGGTGATGGAATCGGCTTGCGGAATGGAACCTTGCGAGTGACTGGCAACAACACGGTTTTGCGCAATCTCCGACTGCGGCATGGAAAGAATGGCAGTGGCGGAGATTGCTTGAATGTCGATAGCACCGCGACTCACTCGATTGTGGATCACGTGACGATGCAGTTCAGCACGGATGAGAATATCTCATTCTTCAGCAGCGCGCTGGATAATTTTACTTTGCAGAATTCAGTCACTGCGTGGGGTTTGGAGACACACAATGCAGGTGGACTCTGGGACTTGAATCGCGGGACCTGTTTGAACACCTTGTGGGCGCATCATCACACGCGGAACCCGAAGGCGCGGCCTTATGGTTTGTTGGAATGGGTCAACAATGTTACCTATGACTGGGGAATTGGATTCATCATGGGAGATTCTCAGACACCCGCAGCATGGAAGGCGAATGTGCGAGGCTGTTACTTTCTATCACCCCCAGGCCGGACGGACAATACGGCCTTGGAAAAAGGGACCATCGATCGCAATGGGTATCCGAATTTCAGCCTCTACCTTGACAATTGTTTGCACGATTCGGATGGAGATGGCTTGTTGAATGGCAGCAACAAAGGCTACGGCATCGTCGCTGGCAGTGAATACACGGCCGCCGAAGGAGCCGCGCCGGGCACGATTCGATACCTCAAGCCCAGCGTGCCATTTGCAGGCTCTGCGGGACCGGGCGCGGTGCAGATCGCGGATGCGCTGACGGCTTATAAGAAAGTGGTTTCCAATTCGGGTGCGCTGCGATTGAATGCCAATTTTTCCGGGCCGCTTCGCGATGAAGTGGATACGATTTTGTTCAACAATGTCGTGACTCAGGCAAGCAGCCGGATTTCATCGGAAACCGCGCTGGCAGCGGCACCTTTCAATGTCTCGAACGCGGGGTTTGGAACTTTAAATTCGACCTCAGCTCCGCCTGATAGTGACCAGGATGGGATGCCTGATTTCTGGGAGCAGGCGCTTGGTTTCAACGCGGCGCTTGCCAGCAATAACACGGTATTCGCCAACAATGGCAGTGTCATCACGGCCGCGACTTTTTTTCCCAGCAACACTCAGGCGGGATACACCCATCTTGAGGAATATTTGCATTTTCTCTCCGTTCCTCACGCCACTCTGGCAAAGAATCTAGCGGATTCACCTTCGTCATTGACGGTGGATCTGCGGAGGTTCACCTCCGGATTCTCGAAAAACCCGGGATTCACCGTGTCAAACCTGAGCGGTGGAACGCTCACGCAATTCGCAGCGAACGGGACGACGCTTGCGAGCCAGGGGCCGATCATCCGCTTTTCGCCAACGCTCAATGCGGTGGGACGCGCCGGCTTCAGTTTTACTGTGGTGGATGCAGATGGATCTTCGTGGACGAGGCAGTTTGCCGTGCTGATCTCAACTTCCAGTGTGCCGCGCGACCTTCACTGGCAAGGTGGTGCCGCGTCGAACGCATGGGACGCTGCGACGATCAATTGGCGGAAGTCTTCTGGCGACGCGGTGGCCTTCAGCGATGGTGACACGACGGTTTTCGACGACCGGGGATCCAATTCACCATCGGTCGCATTGACGGGGACCTTGCTGCCCGGAGCGGTCTTGGTGAAGGGGTCCAAGAGCTATACTTTTGCCGGGACCGGATCGATTTCCTCAACCGGTTCGTTCACCAAGGAGGGGGACACGGCATTTACTTTAAGTCGCAGCGCGACCTTCAGCGGGGGAACGAATCTCAGTGGTGGAACCACGAGTCTGGCAACGGGCGGAAGTTTTGGTGGAGGCGCGATCCGCTTCACGGGGGGCAGCACGCTGCGGTCGAACTATGGCAGCAATGATACCCTGACGCTCAATCCAAACATCGTGGTGGATGCCGGGGCTGTTGGGAATCTCACCTTGTCGCAGCGGGTGAATGTCCGGGGTTCACTTTCGGGGGGCGGCACCTTCAATATATTTTCGCCATCGACTGCCGGGACAGAAGGGCGGGTCTATTTGGATGGATCTTCGGCAGGCTGCACCGGAGTGGTGAATCTATCGGGCGGGGGCAGCGGGCGAATCGCATTCCGGACCAATGGAGGTGCGTTCAATGGGTTCAATTCGGCCCGTGTGCATCTCAGTGGAATTTCGGTTTACACCACGAACAATTCGTTTGGGAATACGCATGCGATTGGTTCGCTCAGTGGTGAGTCCAATGCTACCTTTGCAGGGGCTTACAACGCTGGAGCGGGAGCGACCACTCTCAACATAGGCGGGCTTGGACTGGACAGTGTGTTTGCCGGGCTGATCCGGGATGGTGATACGGCGATCACCGCGGTGACCAAGTCCGGTGCTGGTGTGTTGACGTTCAGCGGTGCCAACAGCTATTCGGGGGCGACTTTGGTGAGTGGCGGCAGCTTAGATCTAGCAGGGAGTTTGAGCGCTTCGCCTGTCACGGTGGCATCTGGTGCGACTCTCATGGGGCACGGGACCTTTGGCGGTCTCATCACGATCAACAATGGCGGCAAACTCAGTCCTGGAAATTCGGCAAACGTTTACCGGGATTTACCAGCGAATGGGGGACTCACGGTGGCGGGCGGGACTTTGATTTACGATCTATCATCCACCCCTGGCGGCACCAATGATAAGATCAGCGTGGCGGCCGGCACCGTGACCAGTTTGAGCGGGGCGATTCAATTTCAAGTCAACATGCGGGATGACAGTCTTGGAGCCGGAACTTATCCCTTGATTGCGGGTGGGGCCACTCAAGGTGTGGTGAGTGGAATGACGATGAACTTGGTGATCCCCGCGCCAGCGAACAGCATTCGGCAGACGTTTTCGTTGGTTCGGCCCAGTTCCGGGACCACGCCGGGTTATGTCAATTTGGTGGTTGCCGGCAATGCGGGAAGTTTGGTTTGGACGGGTGCGAATGGTGGGATCTGGGATTT
>JBILPN010000609.1:0-2756 GCA_044373865.1 Luteolibacter sp.
GCCCGTTGGGCCACGGTGGTAGTGGCGTCGCTTCCGTAGTGCGCTGCCTCGTCCCGGGTGCCGCCCTGGGCTGAGGGATGTTAGCCCGTTGGGCCATGGGGGTAGTGGCGTCGCTTCCGTAGTGCGCTGCCTCGTCCCGGGTGCTGCTCTCCGGCGGAGTTTATGGCAGTTGTGGCTTTAGCTCCGTCTTTCCGTCTCGAGCGACGGGGTAGAGTGCTTCGTGAGCTTTCAGCTCGGCGATTAGCCCTTGCATCATGCGTTTGAGTTCCGCGGGGTGAATGCCGGCAAGGTTGTTTTGTTCGAATGGATCGGTCGCCAGATTGTAGAGTTGATAATGTGATTGTTCCGACTGCGGTGAGGGGGCGTAGTGATAGATCACCTTCCAGTCGCCATCGCGCCAACTCGTCCAGAGATTGCTGCGGTGTGGCGAGTGGGGGTAGTGCATGAGAAATTGCTCCTTGCGCGCTGGGTCGGGTTTTCCGGTGAGCAGCGTGTTGAGCTTGATGCCGTCCACCCGGTGAGTTTCAGGCGCGCGGGCATCTGCTAGGTCGAGCAGAGTTGGGAAGAGATCGTGGATTGCGGCTTGTTGGCCTTGGATTGCTCCGGCGCTGATGGGGAGCTTCTTTTGGTTCGCGTTGTCTGGAGAGGGCTGTGCCCATGCCGCGAGAAAGGGGACGCGGGTGCCGCCTTCATAGTGTGAGGCCTTCATGCCACGGAGCGGTGCGGAGGATGCGACGGCATGTGGGTCTCCCAGAGGTGCGTCGGAGCCATTGTCGCCTAGAAAGATGATAAGAGTGTCCTCCGCGACTCCGAGTTTTTCAAGGTGATCGATCAAGTCGCCAAGCGACTTGTCCACGCCCTCGACCAAGGTCGCAAAGGCTTGGGCTTTCGGGTTTTTGCCCGAATTTTTGTAGTTGGCGGCGAAGCGTGGATCCGAGTCAAAGGGCGAGTGGACCGCGTAGTGAGCGAAGTGGAGGAAGAAAGGTTGCTTGGCCTTGACGGCCTCATCCAGCAACTTCTTGGCCTCCAGTGTCAGAGCCTCCGTTAGGAAAGTGTCGGTGCCGTGGTATTTCTCCAAGTGTGGGACCTCGTTTGAGTTCGGTTTTTTGGTAGCGCCGAAATTTTCCATTCCGTAGTAGCTGCCCGGCTGGCCGTGGGCGGATCCGCCGATGTTGATGTCGAAGCCAAGGTTGCGCGGATCGGCTCCATCTGAGTTGCGAGGACCGAGGTGGCCCTTGCCCACGTGAAGAGTGCGGTATCCCTTGTCGCGCAGCAGTGCGGGGAGTGTGACATCGCCTTTTTTCAAGCCGTGCCAGTTCCATTGTGGTGGTCCTTGCGGGCCAGCGTTGTTTTGCGCGGGGTTGATCCAATTGGTGGTGCGGTGGCGAGCGGCGTTCTGGCCAGTTAGCATCGATGCGCGCGAGGGCGAGCATACGCTCATGGCGCAGAAATCGCTGAAGCGGATCCCGCGTGCGGCAAGGCGCTCCATGTTCGGCGTCCGGTAAAAGTCGTTGAGAGGGTGGCGTTGTGGCTTGCCTGAGGCGTCTGTCAGGAAGGGGAGCGAGCTGTCCATCACGCCCATGTCATCGACGAGGATGACCATGATATTCGCTGGGGTTTTCGGTGCTGCGGAGAGGGATGGCGCGCAGGCGATGAGGAGGCAAAGGAGGGTTTTTTTCATTGGGTTGTAGAGGGTGTGGCTGGGTGTGGCTGGGTGTGTTCGGCGCGGTGAATTCGGCAATTCGCGTGGATGGAAACAGAGTGTTCGCCAGATTCCAAGCATCAACGAACTTGAAACGGCCGGTTGGCGGTGGGTTTGGGCATCGCGGGACGGGCGGCGGCATGGTGCCCCTTCATTTCCGGCAGCACGGCCCAGCGCCAAACGAGTGCATCTCCATCTGGGCCAGTTGCGGGCGCTTAGCGCAGCGGAAGTTGGTCGCTTGCCACGCCTTGATGCCACCACGGACCGCAGAAACTCACCCGGAATCTCAAACCTTCTCATGCTTACAATCTTGACAATCCGAAGGCGCTCGCGGCTTTTCTTGACGGGCATGTCGGGATGGAATTCGCGCTGATGGCAGATTCCAATTTCAAGGATGCCACCGCAGGCCTGCAGCAATCGCCTCAAAATCTCTCGATACTCACAAAACCCACCACCCAATCCGCCATGTTTCGCCTATCATTTCTTCTATGGGTTTCTCCGCTTCTTGCCTTAGCTGCCACCAAGCCGAATGTTGTGTTAATTTATGCGGATGATTTGGGAATCGGCGATCTGTCCTGCTATGGTGCGACCGCCTTGCAGACGCCCAACCTCGACCGCTTGGCGGAAAATGGGCTGCGCTTCACCGCAGCGTATGCGACCTCCGCGACCTGCACCCCGTCGCGCTACGGCTTGTTGACCGGCAAATACCCATGGCGCAAGGCGGGCAACCGGATTTTAGCGGGTGATGCGCCGATGATTATTCCGCCGGGCAGCAGCACCTTGCCAGCGCTTTTTCGCAGTGCGGGCTATCGGACGGGAGTGGTTGGAAAGTGGCATCTCGGGCTTGGTTCGCAGGCCGAGCCAGTTGATTGGAATGCCGCGATCCGGGTGGGACCGCTTCAAATTGGTTTCGACCGCAGCTTCATTATGGCCGCCACTGGTGACCGGGTGCCCACGGTCTATGTCGAGGACGACCGCGTGGTGAATCATGATCCGGCGGATCCCATTCAAGTTAGGTATCAGAAAAAAATTGGGGATTGGCCGACTGGGCGTG
>JBILPN010000610.1:0-2755 GCA_044373865.1 Luteolibacter sp.
GTTTTCCTTGGTTGCCAAGAGTTGCGAGGCCGACGGACATTTCCATGGGAGTGGCGGCGACGGAGCCGCGGAAAAGGTCTTCGGTTTTCAAGAATGGGCCGGCGATGCCGCAGCGTTTGGCCAGGCGCTCGACCTCGGCGGGACCGATTTGGCGGCCGGTTTGGAGCGGTTTTCCAGGCAGCACGAGCTTGCCACGTTCAGCGGCGGCGGCGGCGATGAAGGGTTCAAAGGCAGAGCCGAGGTCGCGGCTGGAGCGGGTGCGGTCGAAGCGCGAGTGGCTAAAATTCCGCCCACCGATGAGAGCCAAGGTCGCCCCTGAGCGAGTCTCTGTGGTGACGGCAGCATATTGCAGATAAACTGGCGGCGTGCCGGGGATGTGAGCGGCATGAGTGGGGTGTGGCCAGCTCGCCTCATCCTCCAGATCTTCCACGGCGCGAGTGAGTTCCTCCTCAAGCCGTTGCTGCCATGCGGCATCGAGCGTGGTGTGGACGTGCAGTCCGCCGAGCTGCAAATCCCGCTCTTCGAGGATGCGGTCGAGTTCCCGGCGGACGGCTTGCAGCGCGTAGGAAGTTTGCGATTCGCGCTGTTCCTCGGAGACGAGCTTGACCGGTTCTGCGGCGATGGCGTCGCGGCGATTTTGGTCGATCAAGCCCATGGTGATGAGGCGGTTGAGTGTTTGGTTGCGCTGCGAGATGGCGGCGTCCAAGTTCCGGAAGGGTGAGAAAATATGAGGTCCGCGGATGATGCCGACGATCAGCGCGCACTCGCTCTCGCTGAGGTCGCGGGTGGCTTTACCAAAATAAGTGCGTGATGCTTGCTCGATGCCATCTGCACCGGCGCCAAAGTAGATCCGGTTGAGGTAATGGGTGAGAATCTCGTCCTTTTCGTAGCGGGCTTCGACGCGCAGAGTCAGGGCGATTTCTAGAAATTTCCGGTGGAGGGATTTCTCAGTGATTTTGAAGCAATTTCGAGCGAGTTGCATGCTCAGCGTTGAGGCACCTTGAGTGAAATCCCGGTCTTTCACGTTGCGGACGGTGGCGCGGAGCAGCCCTCGGAAGTCCACGCCGTGGTGTTCGAAAAACCGTGCGTCTTCGCGGGCACGCAGAGATTTCACCAAGAAATCCGGGATGTCCTCGCGTTTCACCAGCTTGCGGCTGGTGGCGCCGGGGGCGGTGATTTCCGCGCCTGAGCGGGCGTGGTAAATCGTGCCGGCTGGGAGTTTGGCGACTTCATCGAGATCGAAGCGCATGGCGAGCATGAAGTAAAAAAATGCGAAGCCGAAGAAGCCGACGAGCCCGAGGAGGGTGAGTTGGAAGAGGAGGGTGATGGGGCCGTGCAGCCACTCCGGAAGCCAGCGCTTCCAAAAAGGTGGGGGTGAGATGGGGCGCCAAGTGGACATTTGAAATCAAGCGGACGGGCGCGAGCCTGCCCGGCATGGCGGACTTGGGCAAGCCTAGGCAGTGCTGTTTCCGAATTCGGTGGCGGGCGCTCGGCAGTTTCGGCAATTTTATGGCTCGCCAGCGGGGCTCAGCGTGGTTTTGAGGCGGACGAAGAGTTTTTCTGGCAAATCGCCGCTGGGGGTGGCGCTGACCTCGATGAGGTCATTTTCCGGGGCGGCGCGATCGATGATGAGGGTGGGTGTGAGGGTGATGCTGATGCCGCCGGAGAGGGTTGCGGAGGCATTCCAATCGCTGAGATTGGCCGACCACTCATAGCTTGCAACCAGCCCGTCGGCCGGGGTGTTGCTGCGTGTGTGGCGGAAAATCAAGCTGTCGGGGCTGCGTGAAATTTGTGTCAAACCTGGATTCGGTTGGTCGGGTGCGGTGCCGAGGAAATTTTCCAAACCGTTTGCCAAGCCATCGCCGTCGAAGTCATCGCCAAAGCCATTGAGTGCGCCAAGTGAGAAGCTGGCCAACCATGCGGCGAAGGAATTTCCGGGAGGCGCGCCGGGCAGCAGCGTGAGGGTGAAGGATTGGGAAACCGACTCGCCGAGCGAATTGTAGCGCTCGATCACGATCGGATAGTCGCCGGCGGGATTGGTGGGCGAGAGCGTGCCGCTGAGCGTGCCGGTGGCGGTGTCCAGCGAGAGGCCGCTGGGGAGCTGCGTGCCGACGCCGATCCGGAAAAGTGCAGGGGAGCTCAAGCTGCCATCGCGCAGCGCGGCGACGAAAATGGCGTTTGCTGCTGTGTTAGGATGGCCGGGAGTGACGCCTTCTAGGGAGACTTCGTCGTCAGTGACCGTCAGTGTGCTGGAAGCGCTGGTCAGGCCGCTTGCGGAGGCACTGATGCTGAGGTCCTGGGGGCCATCCGGCTCGGAATCATCCACTGCGGCGATGGCGAAGCTGGCGCTCGTCTGGCCCGCTGGAATCGTGACTGATGCGGGGACGCTCGCCTCGCTCGGGTCCGATGAAAGCAAGGAAACAACGAGGTCCGTCAAGCGCGCGGGTGAGGTGGAAACGGTGCCCAGCGCGGCGGCGCTGCCTGCATTCTCGGCAAAGCGGTTGGGCGTGATGACGAGTGTTAGGCTTGGGGTGGAGTTTGCGGAGTCGATCGTATGACTCCCGAGTCCGCTGAAATTATCTAGCCCGTAGGTGTCCCATTCGAGCGAGGGATCAAAGACATTCAGTCCGTTCGTATCGCCTTGGGAAATCACGGGTTTCCGGCGGAGGGTTTGGTTCAGCGTGCTGACGGCTCCGGCTCCGCCCGTCCAAGCGTTTCCGGGATCGTAGCCGACTTGCCCGATACTATCCACCAG
>JBILPN010000611.1:0-2751 GCA_044373865.1 Luteolibacter sp.
GATCCTGACTCACGCGATGAACTACAAACCCATGGTGAAATCACTCGGCTTGATCGCACTCCTCGCGGTCAGCTCTGCCCACGGGCAGGAATCCATTTCAGATATCTTTGCGGAGCCGGGTTTCAACCTAGCCAATCCCGCATTTCGCGAGCGCGCGGCGGCCCGCATGCGCGCCATCTCCGAGCAGCGCCAACTGGACGCCCGCAACCGCGCGATCGCGCGTGGCCTCCCCACTCGCATCACCCGCCCTGACGGAGCAATCCAGGAAATCACCGACTTCGAGGGCGAGGAACCCGTCTATTTCACCACCCACAACACCAGCGCGGCCATCTCCTCAGCCGCAGACACCACCCGCACCACCTACGCCGTCGATGGCGCCGGCATGACCATCGGCATGTGGGACGGTGGCTCGGGCCGCTCAACTCACCAAGAGTTCGGCGCACGCATGGTGGTCAAGGATGCCTCACCCTCCATTGATCACGCCACCCACGTCGGTGGCACGCTTGCGGCACTTGGAACCGTCGCCAGCGCACGCGGCATGGCTCCCGCTTCGATCGTCGATAGCTACGACTGGAACAACGATGTTTCAGAAATGACCTCTCGCGCCGCATCTGCACCCGGCCAGGCCGGCAAGCTGTATATCTCAAACCACAGCTATGGAATCATCAGCGGCTGGAACTATGTGAACAATGGCACCCGCGTCTGGGAGTGGAATGGCAACGGAACCAGCTCGGCAGGCTTTGAGCAAGACTTCGGACGTTACCACACCAATTCGGAAGGAATGGACAATCTCGCCTACAACGCTCCCTATTTTTTGATGTTCCGCAGTGCTGGCAACGAACGAACCAACAACCCAAGCACCGGACAAACCATCGCACTTTCTCCCGGCAGCCTAACTGTCGTCAATTACGATCCTGCGCTGCACCCACCCGGCGACGGCACTTACCGCAACGGGTATGAAACCATCAGTCATGACGCCGTCGCAAAAAACCTCATGACCGTCGGGTCCGCTACCGATGCGGTCACCAGCGGCCTCCGCGACATCACCAAGGCGAATCAAAGCTCCTTCTCATCCTGGGGCCCCACCGATGATGGACGCATCAAGCCTGACATCGTTGCCAATGGCGAAGGGCTTTACTCTCCATTGAACGGCAGCAACACCGCTTATGGGTCCTACAGCGGCACTAGCATGTCTTCTCCCAACGCCGCCGGCTCGGCAGCGCTTCTTATCCAACACTATGGAAATTTATTTCCTAGCGCAGCAATGCGCGCCAGCACGCTGAAAGGTCTGATCATCCACACCGCTGACGACCGCGGAAACCCAGGGCCGGACTACCAATTCGGCTGGGGAATGATGAACACGCGAGCCGCCGCAGACATCATTTCAGATCACAAAGCCTATCCTGAGAAGCAACGAATCACGGAGAACCAACTCTCATCCAGCATCAATTCTCGCACGCATTCGTTCGTCTGGGATGGCAGTTCACCCATCCGCGCCACCTTGTCTTGGACCGATCCTGCTGGCAAAGCGACACTCACTTCCGACCTCCGGACTCCTCGCCTCATCAACAATCTCGACGTCAAAATCATCTCTCCCGGCGGCTCCACCTATCTGCCTTTCGTCATGCCGTTCGTCGGCGACTGGAGCCTAGCATCCATGAGCTCAGCCGCCACCACCGGCATCAACACCACCGACAATGTCGAACAGGTTCTCATCGCGGCTCCCCCCACCCCGGGAACCTACCAAGTGGTTGTTTCATTCAGCGGCACCCTCACCAACAACCTCCAAAACTACTCACTTCTCATCTCTGGATCCTCCGCCGAATTACCTCCACCACCACCTCTCGTGGTCAGCTCGATTTCACCGAACTCCAGCACCAGCGGCCTAGTCTCAGTCTCTCTCACCGGCACCAGCCTAGTCGCGGAAACCACGTTCAAGCTCACTCGCCCCGCCCACCCGGACATCATCGCGTCCGCCATCCAATTCAACAATGGCATACTCAACGGGCAACTGAACCTAGCAGGGGCTGCCGCCGGAGTTTGGAACGTGGTCGCAAGCAATCCAGACGGCCAAATATCAACTCTTGCCGACTCGTTCACGGTGATTAGCTCGATCTGGAGCGAAAACTTCGACGGCCCTCTCAGCGGCTGGACCAGCGACCCCACTGGCTGGAACCTCGTCACCAACAGCAGCCACACCCCTTCTCATTCCTATTTCATCGCTGCACCCGCTTCAAAAATCAGCACTTCGCTGACCTCACCCGCCATCTCGGTCCCCCTCAACGCGACTTCACTTCAACTGAAGTTTTGGCACTCGCACAATCTTCAAAACCTACAAGACGGCGGCAGAATCGGACTCTCAACCGACAATGGCAGCACATGGATCGATATCGAAAGCAGTGGATCAGGCGCGAGCTTTGCAAACTACGGCTACACTGGCACCATCAGCTCCTCAGGATCATTAGGCGGCCGCAGTGTCTTTGCCGGCAAACTTGCTTGGACCGGCAACAGCAATGGATACAAGGAAACCATCATCAACCTGACTGACACACCCAAGTTCGCCGGCAAAACCATGCGACTGCGGTGGACGCTCGCCACCAACTCAAGCACGTCAAGCCCCGGCTGGAATATCGATTCCGTTAGCCTCGTAGGAAATGGCAATCTCAGCAACACCGCACCCGTCATCACCTCTGCGGCAAGTTCCTCCTCCACAGAATCTATCACGGATCCTGACGAAGCGACTTACCAGAT
>JBILPN010000077.1:0-9679 GCA_044373865.1 Luteolibacter sp.
TTTCTCACCATCATCCTTCACCTATGCCTTCCTCTCGCCGTCGCCGATGAAGCGCAGCCCGTAGGCCGCGAGGAACTCATCCGTTGGCTCCGCGCGGAGTATTCAAAACCACCCGCTCAGTGGCCACCTCCAACACTCGACGAGGGCATCAACCACCACGAACTCAGCACTCCCGGCAGCGCACCTTCACCGCCGGGCATGGCCACAAGTCCTGAAAAACAAAAACTCGGCCTCGCTCTCTTTTTTGACCCACGCCTATCAGGATCTCTGCAAATTTCCTGCGCCCGCTGCCACGACCCCGAACACGGGTGGACGGATGGCCGCTCGCTGGCAAACGGGGTTTTCATGACCCCTCTCACACGCAACACGCCAGCACTCGCCGGAGTCGGTCACGCCACCTCCCTCTTCTGGGACGGCCGCTCGCCCTCGCTCGAGGATCAGGCCCGCCTCGTCATCCTCAATCCCCAAGAAATGGCTGGAAACCCCGCCGAAATCATCGACCGACTCAAGGCCGAGATCGATTTCTATCCACCGCGCTTTGAGGCCGCATTTGGCGATCCCACCATCACCTTCGACCGCGTGGTCCAAGCGCTGGCAGCCTTCCAACGCGGCCTCCGCATTGGCAACAGTATCTTTGACAAATTTCTCGCAGGAGATCACCAGGCACTGCCAGATCCCGCGCTCATCGGCCTGCACCTTTTCCGCACCCAAGCGCGCTGCATGAACTGCCACAGCGGCCCCTTGCTAACGGACCATCAGTTTCACAATGCGGGCCTCACCTACTATGGACGCCGTTTCGAGGACCACGGCCGCCACGCGATCACCAAAAAACCCGAAGACATGGGAAAATTCCGCACCCCTTCCCTTCGCAATGTTGCCCAAACCGGCCCATGGATGCACAACGGTCTCTTTCCTCAACTCAGCGGCGTCCTCCGCCTCTACAACGTCGGCATGCCACACCCGAAACGCAAGGAAAGCCAAAAAGACGACCCGCTCTTCCCAGTCACCAGCCACCTCCTAAAGCCGCTAGAACTGAGTCAGGAACAACTCGCCGATCTCGAAGCCTTCCTCCAAAGCCTCAATGAGCGCCCCACCCGGATCCTCAAACAAGCATTCCCTCCGCTAAAATGAACCAGACCATCGGATCCAACCACTGCCTGCCGGGACCAAGATTCCCACAAAATCACCTCACTTGAGACGAACATCGCACCAACCACCGGACCAACGAATCTTGAGATCCACCTCGTATAAACATCCGAGAACTTTTTCTGTCAGCACATCACGCTTGCGGCCGTCCGCAAAAACTCGACCGTCTTTCAGAAGAACCACACGGTCGATCTCCGGCGGAATCTCTCCTGGATGATGCGTCACCCACACCAACGTGCGCCCCTGATGGAGAAGCTGCCGCAGGGTGACGATGAGATGCAGCGAGACCGCGAAGTCGAGCGCGGTGGATGGCTCATCTAACACAAGAACCTCGGGTTCATGAACCAGCGCACGCGCGACGAGAAACCGCCGACGCTCCCCGGAAGAAAGCGCACCAAATGGCCGCTGGGCAAGGGACGCAATGCCCATCAACTCCATCGCTTCCAACGCCCGGCGCTTGTCGGATTGAGAAAAGCGCATGTCTCGCGTGCGGCCATAGGCACCGCGCAGCGACGACAAGACAATGTCCGCCGCGACTTCCCAGTCGTTGAAGCGCGCGACTTCCTCAGGCATGACCATGCCGATGCGATGCCGGAGCTCCTCCAGCGACCAAAGCTCATCGCCAAACAAGCGGCACGGCTTGCCCGGTTTCGCCTCTGGCCGAACTTCACCCGTTAGAAGCTTGAGAAAAGTGCTCTTGCCCGCACCGTTAGGACCGAGCACGGCGGTGCTCTCACCCGCACGCAGTTCTAACGAAAAATCCTTGAGCGCCTTGGTCTCTCCGCGCCAAACGGTCGCCTGGTGAATTTCGAAAAATGTCATCTGCGCGGATTCTTGGATCCTCCGCCAGACTTGCAAGATAAGAGCTGCGTGAACTGCCGATGACGTTGACGCGGGCGGAATCGGCCGCAAAGCTCTGCGTCATGAGCGACTTCATCTTGGGAATTGATTTGGGCACCACCAACTCCGCCGTCGGTGTGGTGGACTCGGGGTTTCCGATTCTACTGGCCAATGAGGACGGCAAGAGAATCACACCCAGCGCCGTCTGGATCGGCAAGGATGGCGCGGTCGAAGTCGGTGCCAAAGCCCTGCGCCGCCGCGCGCTTGAACCCGACCGCGTCATCACCAGCATCAAGCGCCTCATGGGGCGACGGATCAACGAACTTGACGAAAATTTCCCTCTGCACATCACCCCGGGCGGCGACGGAAGCCCGCGTGTGCTCGGCAAAACTCCAGAGGAAATCAGCGCGGAAATCCTCCGCGAAATGAAACGCATCGCAGAATGGCGCATGGGCGCGGAAATCCGCAAAGCCATCATCACGGTTCCTGCCTATTTTCACGACGCACAACGCGCGGCCACCAAACGCGCGGGGGAACTCGCCGGGCTCGAAGTCGTCCGCATCCTCAACGAACCCACCGCCGCCGCGCTCGCCTATGGCTTGGACAAACTCGGCGATCTCGCGCGAGTCGCAGTTTATGACCTTGGCGGCGGCACCTTCGATCTCTCGATCCTAGAAATGCAGGACGGCGTCTTCCAAGTCCTCGCCACCCACGGCGACACCCGCCTCGGCGGCGATGATCTGGACGCGTTGATCCTGGAACACATCACCCAGCGCGCCGGAATTCAGGAAATCGACGGCAACCTGCGTGTCCGTCTCAGCGCGGAGGCGGAGCGGGTCAAGCTCGCCCTTTCCGAGGAGGAACACGCCGTCTTCCGCATCCCGTTTTACGATGGCGTCCAAAGTTTGGAAGAACCGTTGTCCCGTGAGGAATTGGAGAAAATCGCCACGCCCTGGATCGCAAAAACCTTGCGCCTATGCCGCCAAGCCCTTGCAGACGCAGCGCTCAAGCCTGCGGACCTCAGCGCCGTCGTGGTCGTCGGCGGCAGCACACGCATGCCAGCCGTCCGCCGTGCCGTCGCCGAACTTTTTGAACAAGAACCCGACATTTCCCAACACCCAGACGAGGCAATCGCGCTCGGAGCCACCATCCAAGGCGGCGTCCTGAGCGGGGCACTCCGCCAAATGATCCTGCTCGACGTGACCCCCTTGAGTCTCGGAATCGAGACCTTCGGCGGACTGATGAATGTGCTCATCCCACGCAACACCACCATCCCATGCAAGGCCGGCGAAATGTTCACCAACGCCGCCGACGGCCAAGCCGCAATGCGTGTGCGCGTCCTCCAAGGTGAACGTGAGATGGCGCGCGATAACTGGGAGCTCGGTGGCTTCGATGTCGCATTCGCCCCGGCGCCGAAAGGCCAGGCCCGAGTTGGCGTGCAGTTTAAAATTAACGAAAATGGCATCCTTGAAGCCCTTGCCCGAGACGTCTCTACCGGAACTGACACGGTCATCGAGATCCAGAGCTCCGCAGTGAATGTGGACGACAGTGCCGTGGAGGCGATGATCAGCCAGTCGGTAGAACACGCTTTTACTGACATGTCCGAGAGGGTGTTCACCGAGGCTAAAATCAAGGCGGAAGAGCTACTTCCCGCCGTGGAGCTTGTTCTAAGTCAAGGACTTGCACTTGCCGACGAGACATCAGAGATCGAAACAGCCGCCGCCATGGTCCGCGATGCCCTCAGTTCGGGCTCGGCAAACGCGCTGAAACAGGCGGTGCAGCGACTGGATGCCGCCACCGAAGCCTTGGCCGCTCGGCTGGTGGAACAGGCTCTGGATGCCGCAATTGAGCGGCAACTTGTTGATTGAGAATCAAGTAAGCAAACGGGTTGCATCGTGAGAATTTCACGTCCAAGTTAGCGGCGCTGAGTGCTTCCGCAAAATCCATGCTGCACGATCCGAACAATCATTGTCCGGAGGCGTCGCTGCACGACGAATGGGCAGACGCACCGGGTCAGGAACCCGGTGACTTTCCCCAGTCGGCATTCCTTTTACCCAAGCGTAAACGAGCTTCTGACAAAATGACTGAGGCGTCCGCCGTCTCCGCCGGAATTCTCGAACTGGGTTTGCGAATCGACTCCAAGCGGTCACTTCCAACTGACCGGACCGAACGCGGCGGCATCGAGGTGCAGGAACTCAATCCCACAGTGATCCGCCTTGAGCAGGCAGAGCCAATGCCGCCCAAGGTCGAAAGCCTCATCACCTTCCACCCAAGGCCCGACTTCACCACCTCCGGATCGAAGCCTCAGGAGGAACGCAACGAATGGGGCCGCAGCAAAAAACGCCACCCTGCATTCTGGATGCTCGGTGCTGGTGCCGGAGTGACCGCCACGGTTCTGCTCACGCTTGCCTTGCTGCCGCTCATCAATGCCTCCAACGCCATCAAGTCCGACCCTCGCAAGCGAACCTTCGCCGTCGAAAACGAAGCAGAACCGGCAAATGCCCAACGCATCAATCAGCTCCTCGAACGCAAAACCGAGGCGCTACGGCTCTTCAAATCCTTTGCCAAAGCGTCTCATTCAGATGAGGTTAAGCCTCTTATCCTCAATGGCATGACTCTTGAGAGCGCGCTCCGCACCCACTGGCAACCTCTCACCGCCGCCACTCAATGGAACCCATCCGCCGATGTCGCTTGGGAAGCCTTCGAGGAAAATGACCGACTCTACCTCACTCTCAGCGGCAGTTTTTCGGATCAGTCGAAATTTCACGTCTATTTCACCCCAGTGGACGAGCGGCTCGCCATCGATTGGAAGGCAACGACCGCCTTCGGCACCGCTTGCTTCGAGGATCTTGAATCGCAATCTGGCGACGCCAGTGAGATCCGCGGACGCATTTCCACCTCGGATTTCTACAGCGCAACCTGGCCCGAGGCGGAATATAGCAGCTACCGACTGGCTTCTCCCAACGGAAATCACTCGATTTGGTGCTACGCCAATCGCAACACTCCTGCCGCCGCCACCCTTGCGAACCTGTTCCATCAAGGCGAAATCCTCCAAGACAGCACTCTGGAAAAGAAAATCACCCTGTCTCTCAAAAGCGGCCGAGATGGCGCTAGACCAAATCAATGGTTGATCGATGAAGTGCTTGGTATTGACTGGGGCACACCCTAATTTTTGACCGTGACCGACAACAAGCACTCCTGGTTTCACTGCGCCCGCTGCGGATCGCTGTTCCAGTCCCCCTTCGGCGTCAACCCAGACAGAATTTGCGGGGTTTGTGGCCAAAAACCTGCGCTCGGCAATCTGATCTCCGCCGCCACCCCACCTGCGGCGACACTTCCCAGTCAGAAGGATTCCAGAAGTCAGGGCCGGGAAAAGCCTCAGCTGTCATCAGAGAAAAGCAATTTCCTGATCTTAAAGATCGCCGCCGCATGGCTCCTGCTCCTTGCTTTCATTCTCCTCGGTGCACGCTTGATCTGGAATGACGACACGCCCACGCAATCGAAAGAATCCGCTCAAATCGCTGCAAAAAAGCACGCAGTTTCAGAAATGGATACCGCGCTGCTCACCAAAGCGCAGCCGCTTTGCAACGAGACCTTTGCCGGAATCCTCCAAGCTCCCGCACCTGAACAACAGAATCAGTTTGTGCTCAATGCCATATCGACCGGACCCCGCATCGCACGGTTCTACAGCATGAACCCTTCTCCCGCTCTCGATCCCACGAAAATGACCCTCACCCGCAATGCGGTGGTCAATCTGCCAAATGGGCGCTCGATCGAAACTCAGTGGACTTCATCTGACGGACACTCGCTGGATGCTGTTTTCACCGAGGAAAATGGTGAGTGGCGCATGGATTGGGAACATTACGCGAGATTCAGCGATTTCCCATGGGCGCTTTTCCTCGCCGGCAATGGCGATGAAGTCGCGGAATTCCGACTGCTCGCCCGCGAACGTCTCGCCGAGGAACGTAAAAATGCCGACACCATCAGCCTCACACTCTACGCCCCTCGCTTCGGCTACTCGCGAGACACCGGCTTCCAATCTCCAGAAGTGCTGGTGAAACGCAGCAGCAAGGATGGACAACTTATCCAGAAGGCTTTGGATATCAACAAACAAGGCGAACAACCTTTCGGCGTGCAGCTGCCAAGCATCGACCCCGAAGGATTGATCCGGGTGCGCGCAAAAATCCGCCGCGTGGAAAAAGACGGCGAGCGCCACTTCGAAATCGCCGAGGTCATCGCATGCCATTGGTATTCCGTGGATGCCCCAGGCATGGATCTCCCCCCGGCCGCCACTCCCGGATCCGCACCGGCGGACGGAAACTAAGTCCGCCGCGCCAGCAAGGCCGCCCGCATGATGGCGAGCGGCTCCGTCCCCGGAAACCAATGTTGAAATGCCAAGGCTCCTTGGTGGACCAACATCGACAGACCATTTGCCGTGCGACACCCCATTTCCTGCGCCATCGCCAGCAAGGCAGTCACTGGAGGTTGATAAATCGTGTCGTAAACCCGCTGCCCCTCATGCAAGCACGCCGCCCTCACAATCGTCGGATCGCCAACCTTTAAACCCAGCGATGACGTATTCACCAACAAGTCGCAGCTCAAGCAGTCTAGCTCCAAACTCAAATCCTCGAAGGACCGCGAAACAATTTCCGTCTGCGGGCTAATTTCCTGCAAACGACGCACCAAAGGCGCCAGCTTGCCAATCGTCCGGTTCACCAAAACCAACTTGGGAACCTGCACCAGACATGCCTGCGTAGCAATCGCCTGACCCGCACCGCCTCCCGCTCCCAAAATCGCAAGCTTCAAGGAACCCAACTCGACTCCAAATTCATCTGCAATGGCCCGCGCGAAGCCTGGACCATCGGTGTTGAATCCTCGCGTCCCATCCGGATCAAAACAAATCGTATTCACCGCTCCAATCGCACGCGCATCTGCGTGCACCTCATCGCAAACCGCCATCGCTTCTAACTTATGCGGAACCGTGACATTGCAACCGATGAATCCCAGCTCACGCATCCGCAAAAATGCCGCCGACACCTGCCCGGGCTCAATGTCAATGCGCACATACCGCACATCCACCCCCTCAGCATCCAACACCGCTTGATGCATCTGAGGCGACGCGGAATGTGCAATCGGATGCCCGATCACCGCCAAACGCGCCGGCTTCGAACAGCCGGCATCCAACCGATCTCGAGACGCCAAATCCGCGAAATGATAAACTTCCTGAATCGCCATTTTCGTGGGAGTTAAAATGATAAAATTGCAGCGAAGCCACGCACACGCGCCACACACCGCTCACGCCCCAACAAGTCTAGCATCACACCAAGATCTGGCCCGTGCGCCCTCCCGGATAGTGCGACGCGCAGCGGAAACATCATCTGGCCTGGCTTGACACCGAGCGCCCCCGCCGTCTCGGCCAACGCAGCCTTGGCCGCCTCGGCCGACCACTCGGGAAGCACCTCAAAGGCCGCCGCTAGGGCCACCAAAAATCCACCCGCAACCGGGTTGCCACGGACCTTCGCGAGGGCTTCTCCATCGTTCACCACATCATCCTGCACCAGGAAATCCACCGCCGCAGGAACATCGCTGAAGAGCCTAACCTTATCCTTCACCGCCGCCGCCACGGCCGCGAAATTTTCCGGAATCGGCAAGCCGGCTGCTTCCACGAAGGGTCGGGCCTCCCGCGCGAAATCGTCCACACTCACGGCTAACAAATGCTGCTGATTGACCCACTTGCATTTCTCCAAATCAAACCGCGCCGGCGCTCGATTGACGTTTTCCAAGGAGAACAACCCGGCCAATTCTGACAGACTGAAAATCTCACGCTCCGTCTTCGGATTCCATCCTAACAGCGCGATGAAATTCACCACCGCGCTCGATAGAAATCCCTGCCGCGGGTAGTCACCCACTGCGGCACCCGCATCACGCTTGGACATCTTTGAGCCATCTGGATTGAGAATCAACGGAATGTGTGCATACTTCGGAGCCTCTCCACCAAACGCCTCGATGAGCTGCAAGTGCTTGGGCGTGTTCATCAAATGATCCTCCCCGCGAATGACGTGCGTGATCTCCATTTCCAAATCATCCACCACATTCACAAAGTGAAAAACATACGAGCCATCCGAGCGCTTCACCACCATGTCCGGAGTGTTCGACTCGTCGCGGTAGTCAATCGTCACCTCTCCACACACCAAGTCCTGCATCGTCACTGGCTTGCGCTCAAAGCGAAATCTCCACGCACCACCGTCCTCATACACCCGCCCCGCAGCGACGAGTTTCTGAAACCACGCATCATAAATCCCCGTCCTCTCGCTTTGATAGTAAGGCCCGAAGTCCCCACCCTTTTCCGGCCCCTCATCCCAGTCCAAACCGAGCCAACGCATGCCGTCGAAAATCGCCTGACGCGCCTCCTCCGTGTTGCGTGCCTCGTCGGTATCTTCCACGCGCAAGACGAAATCCCCGCCATGTTTGCGCGCGAATAGCCAGTTGAACAAAGCGGTGCGAGCCCCACCAACATGCAGGTAACCCGTGGGAGAAGGTGCGAAACGTGTGCGGACAGTCATGCGCGAGGTGTAGGCCGCCAATACGCCCAACGCAAGCCAGAGCGCGTCGGCGACGACGGTTTCAGCCCGGGCGGCGGGCAAGGTAAACCGTGCTTTCCGACTCTCTTCCCAGCAGTGGGTTTGGAAATTTCACCACCACCGCCTGCGGAGACTCGAAAACCTCAGCCAAGCGCGCCATGAATTCGGCGTCCGGCGCATCATCCGACCACAGCGCGAAAATCCCGCCAGGCAACAACTGCGCGGCCAAGCTCCTCAACCCTGCCACCCCATAAAACGCGGCGTTTCCCGCGTCCAATAGGTTTTGAGGGGAATGATCAATGTCCAACAGCACCGCATGAAAACGACGCCCACGCAGCGCCGGGTCAAACCCAATTTCCGGGGCCGCAGCCAATGCGAAAAAATCTCCATGCACCAACCTGCAACGCGCGTCCCCCGTGAGCTCGTGCCCCAATGGAACCAGCCCTTTTTCATGCCACTCAATGACCGGTGCCAAGGCATCCACCACCAACAACTCAGCCACACGCGCATGCCGCAACGCCGCACGCGCGGTGTAGCCCAAGCCCAAACCTCCCACCACCACATCCAACTTCTCGCCCTCCAAGGCCGCCAATCCCAAGTCTGCCAAGGCTTCCTCCACGTCGTGAAACAAACTCGACATCAAATACGCATCGCCCAACAAGACCTCGTAAACGATCAAATCATCCAACATCGCCATCCGACGACGGCGCAGAATCAAATCCCCCAAGGGCGTCGGGCGGAAATCCAGTTCTTCAAAAAGCCGTGTCATGCAGGAGGCTATCGGGAATCCCGACACCTCCGCGACATCATTCTTTTCGCACCTTCAATCCTCCCTCTCAGCGCGCAGCAACCAGGTCATAACCACGCCAGTCGCCAATCGTAACTTGGGCGAACTCACCGACCGGAATCGACTCATCCACCATCACGGAACCATCGATTTCCGGCGCATCCCACTCGGTCCGCGCCACTCCGGGCTGCTCAACCAGCACGCGCACTGACTTCCCAACCTGCGCTTGGTTCGTCTCCGATGCGATTTTCTGCAAGGCGGACATGGCACGAGACCAACGACTGCTGCGAGTTTTATGGTGAAGCTGGCCCTCCATTTTATACGC